>JAKAAL010000233.1 GCA_021802375.1 Bacillota bacterium
GGTTCAAGGTGTAGAAGCCTCGGAATAGCTGCAGGAGGCAAGTTCAATTGGGGCATCCCACCCTGAGGGCGTTCGAGTTGCGACTGAATTTGAGCAGGACTGAGGATGCTGCCCACATGAGAGAGATCTGGGGGATAGATCCATTGGCCCGTCGGAGTCTTCACGGCCCCCTTATTATTGCCGCCTAGTCCATTAATATAATGGCACGTGGCACACGAAGTCGCAAAGATATTATAGGGTTCTTCGGCCGTCAGCGTATTGTGAGCGTAAACCCCGTTGGCTGTAAAGTAGCCAAGAAAAAGCATCCCAAACATTAACATCCCTAACATCAGCGGACGTTTCAACAAGCGCCGTTCTGGATAGCGATCAATAAAGGGAATCATGTATAGCGCGAGGACCCCGATAGCCGGAACCCCAAACATTAAGACCCAGTCAAATTTCACAAGATGCAAGATACTCCAGTAATACCCACCGACATCAAAGAAGTTCTGAACCCAATAAAAATACCAGTCCGGTGCGGGTTGGTAAGCCCAATCACCCGGGTCGGCCACGTGACCCAGGATGGGATGCACAAAGATAGAGAAGACGAATAACACGAGAACGGCTACAAGTCCTACCACTAGTTCTTTTAATAGATGCTCAGGCCAAAAGGGTACAACCCCTTTGTCTTGATATTCTTTGGCCTTGTGTTCGTGGTCGCTCATGATTAACCCCCGTTGCTTCTAATAGGGTCCCGTAATACCTTGACGTCGGATCATTAAAAAGTGAAGGCCCAAAAACGCTATTAACATGGCGGGTAAAAACAAGACATGGATAGCGAAAAATCGCGTTAAGGTAGCGGCTCCGATCTTCGATCCGCCGGACAATATTTTTAGCAAAGCAGGCCCTACGAAGGGCACGTATTTTGTAAAACTCACGCCGACTTGTGTCGCAAAGTAAGCCTTTTCATCCCACGGGAGTAAATAACCGGTAAACCCAAAGCCTAATATGAGAAGTAACAGGGTGACTCCCACAATCCAGTTAAGCTCGCGAGGCTTTTTGTAAACCCCCATCCAATAAATACGCAGCATATGCAACGTGACCATGATGATAATTAAAGACGATCCCCAGTTGTGCATGCTTAACAGTTGTAGTCCAAATAGTACGTGATGCATAATATACTTCGTCGAGTTGTACGAATTGATTATGTCTGGCACATAGTACATCGCTAAAAACATTCCGGTCACGAATTGCGCAATGATCAGAAGAAAGGTGACTCCCCCAAAGCAGTATACAAACGCGGAGACCTTTTCACTCGGATTGACGTGAGCAGGCACTGGGTGGTCTGCCATGTCGCGCCATAAAGGTGAAACCATGAGGCGATCGTCAATCCACCTCACTATACGCGTATACATCGTTCTCAACGCCTCCACTGCAAAAAGTGTAACCCAATGGAATCATGCTTCTTTAAGACAAGGTTCTGTCGGTGACTCTGTGGTACGCTGATGCGCATGGGTAAAGGTGGATTCACGAGCCACCCACACGTCATTCCCGACCATTTTCCAACGGAACACTCCCAGCGGTAGTGGCGCAGGACCCGACACGTTCAATCCATCCACGGTATAGACACTCCCATGACACGGACAATGGAATTGATTGTCCGCCTGAATCCAGTTGACGTGGCAACCCAAGTGCGTACATATTGGCGATAGAATATAAAACGCACAGGATCCACCAATATAACGGAGGTAAGCGTAATCCGCAGCCGGCAATTTAGCCCAGTGATCCACCTCAACATAAGAATAGGGCGCCTTCACTACGGTCCCTACTCCTCCGGTACCGGCTTGCACCGACGATTGTTGCAAACCCGTTTGAGCTCCTAAGTTCACCCATACCGGTGCCGCATTGTGAAAAGCCGGTGTGATAGCTGCCCCGACGGACGGTATGGCCACCAAGATTGCAATGACTCCCATCACAACATTGAGCATCCAATTAAAAAAATCTCGCCGTGTCCAACCGGCCTTTTGCGGCTTCTTACCCGCCACAGCTATCCCTCCAGGATAGAGAATATTCTGGACTCATTCACAACATTTCCCTTTATTCCTCTTTAACTATAGTTAAGTGCCATTGGGGAGTCAACAAAAGATGCTTTACTTTTTCGAATTAAATAACAATACGAATAGAAAGAATGATTAATTTATATGGCAACGACGACGAGTCCAATGAACGCCAAGTAAAATAGCCCCGCTGTCAATAATGGGCCAACGGTCAAGCGACCCTGACGGCTTCGCACAAATATCCATGCTGCCGCCCCCCACGCCAACACTCCAGCCGCGATCTCCCAAACACTCAATCTCCACGGCGAGAAAATCATTCCGAGAGCTGGTACCATGGTGGCCTGAAACGTCATGGCCCCCGTAACGTTGCCAAAAGCCAACCCATCTTTACGATGACGAATCCATAGCACGCTATTTAAGACTTCGGGAAGTTCAGTCGCTATGGGCGTCAAGATCACCGATAGTAAAAATCCCGAGATCCTAAAGTCCAAGGATACGCGATCGAGACCGACCACGAAAAAATGTGCTCCAAGGATCAGTCCAAATAGCGCCATGGCGACCTGCAATAGGACAAGAACAAACGGCGGTCGAGGCCGGGATGAGAGGTGTAAGCGACGACTCGGGCTCTTGGAGGATGTGCCCCTGCGACTGGCGTGGAGCAGTCGATACACGTGAATTCCATAGCCGATGATCAGGATTACGGCAAGCGGTCGATGCCAATTTGGCGGGGTGAATCCAGTCCCCAACGCAATGGCAAAACCTCCTAAGAAAAATCCAAGGTCACGATCCACCATTCCGTGGGGTAACACCGGCGTCCGTCTCCCGTGCGCCCATAGACCCAGTCCGATAATCATAAAAGCGAGTGTCGATAGCATGAGCGGGGCGCCCAAAATCGCGCCTAAGCCTATCGAATCGGCGGCGGGGTTGCCACCGAAGACCATAGCGATCACCGGGACCAAGGTCTCGGGTAACGCCGTACCTAACGCTGCTAGTAAGGACCCGATCGCCCCCTCGTCGAGTCCCAGTCCATAGCCGAGCCATTCAACCCCATTCGTAAAGTAATCCGCCGACAGGACAATGAGTACCATGCCACTAATGAGAATCAAAAGGAGTGACATCACGCCCTCCCTCCCTTTGCAGCCATCAGTGGATTATATGGACAATCATCGTCATTCTATGCGTCCAGGTCACAAAAATCCCTTTGACGCTGAGCTTCATACACGACAATAGCCACGGCATTTGAAAGATTCAAGGACCGCACCGCCCCGTTCATTGGAATCACTCGCGTACGGTCGCTATACTGCTTTAGGAGCGATGGGGAGAGTCCTACGGATTCACGCCCAAACACCAATACATCATTAGGCCCATAGTGGATATCGGTATAGCGCGTCTCTGCATGGGATGTAAAGAGGTGGATGCGTTCGGGGACCCTAAGATCCTCCGGTAGGGCCTCCCACGAGCCATGGATTTGAACCTCGACTAAATGCCAGTAATCGACCCCGGCTCGTTTCAAATTGCGGTCACTAATAGAAAAGCCCAACGGTTCAATGAGATGCAAGATCGTCCCCGTTGCAGCACATGTCCGCGCAATATTTCCCGTATTCGGGGGGATTTCTGGTTCGACTAACACGACGTGCATAATCTGCCCTCCCAGATTAAACTCAAAGGCTACCAGGCCATCCTGCACGACGATGGAGATCCTCCAAGAGCTGCCGAGCAATGGGCCCGCTGGTATGCCGCAACCGATGCCCGTCTACCTCACTAATGGGTAACACCTCCGTTAAGGTCCCGGTAAGAAACGCCTCGTCAGCGTCTAACAAAGATTCATAGGAAAATGGCGTCAAATCGATGGCGATCCCTCGCGCAGCGGCCAACTCCAGCACCACCTGCCGCGTAATGCCCGGCAAAATATAGTTGGTGGTTGGCGCGGTGTGGAGTGTCCCACTCTCCACAATAAAAATGTTAGCGCTGGTAGCTTCCGTAACCATCCCATCGCGAATAAAGATGGCATCAAACATCCCGGCCTGTTGAGCCTTGTGTTTCGCCAACACGTTAGGCAGGAGCCCTATAGTCTTGATCCACACTTTGGCCCATCGATCGTCGGCCACAGAAATCATCGGGACGCCGTCCTCAATCGTCGGACGACTAATCGGCACCACTGGTCTCACCCACATCAAAACCGTCGGCTCGGTGCTGCCAGCCGGTGGAAATCCGTGAGAACGTCGATGCGTGCCCCGCGTGATCTCTAGGTAGAGGCTCGCTTCAGACTCCGAGGCGTCTAGGCGGGACACCAACTCTTCGGCCACGTGGCGCAAAGAGACCAGATCCACCGGAGGCAGTTCCACGGCGGCCACACTTCGTTGCAGACGAGCCATATGAAGATCCCACTCAAATAGCGTGCGCCCGTAGACGTGGACTACTTCATAGACCCCATCGGCAAATAAAAACCCCCGATCATCGATGGATATCATGGCATTTTCTTCGGCGACAAATTTTCCGTTGAGGTATACGTGCACAGTATCATCTCCCAAGTCTTTGACTGCTGGCATTCCTGATTAAACCTTGACACGTCCCCGGTACACAATGCCACGGACCGGGTCCACGGTCACATAGTGACCCTCTGGTAAAGCTTCTCCGATTCCCTGTAGACCCACCACAGCAGGAATATGACGAGTCGTCGCGAAGACCGCCAGGTCAGAACTTAGTCCCAGATCTGTTGACACAATGGCGATCGCGTTATCCAGCATCGCGACCCATTCGGGTCGGTACCCCTCAACCACCGCCACGAAGTGCCGAGGAGGCACTCCGACCAAGGGTAGATACACGATCGGCCCCGTCACGGCGGCAAGGTCTGCACCCACGCCTTGTCCGTGTAAGATGGGTTCCGCAATGGTCTCGACGCGAAGCAGATTGGTAGTGCCCGGCGTGCCGTAAGGCGTTCCGGCCGTGACCACCACTAAGTCCCCTTGGTCTAACAATCCATTTTGGATAGTGGTCGCAATGGCCTCTTTCACCATATCATCCGACTCCTCAATCCGTTCCATGCGGATTCCCAAGACACCCCAAAATACGGTCAATTGCCGTAGGCTTTTGATGTGTGAAGAAAGCGCGAGGATGGGAGTCTTCGGCCGTGAGCGCGAGACCATTCGCGCAGTGTATCCCGACTCAGTCGGCGTCAGAATTGCCCGAGCACGGAGTTCCTCTGCAATCTCGGCCGCCGCGTGGCTCACAACATCGGCAACGCGCTCTCGCTGAAATTCTCGTCGACGTCGAAAGGTGGATGATTGTTCTGCCCGTTCCGCGATCCTTGCCATCATGGCCACGGTAGCCACTGGATAGTTTCCGATGGCCGTTTCGGCGGATAACATGACCGCATCACTGCCGTCCCATATGGCGTTCGCCACATCCGTCACCTCTGCTCGCGTCGGCCGATCGTGTTCGACCATTGACTCCAGCATTTGAGTGGCCGTAATCACCGGTTTCCCTGAGGCGTTGGCTGCTTCTATAATAGTTTTTTGAAGCTCAGGGACTTCTTCCTCGGGGAGTTCCACACCGAGGTCGCCTCGGGCCACCATAACTCCGTCCGATACCCTAAGAATTTCCTCGAGATTATCCATCCCCATGCGGTTTTCTATTTTGGCTATCAGAAACGTCTCTAAATCGTGCTGTTCTAGAAAGCGACGGACCCAAAAAACATCGTCGATCGTTCTCACGAATGAGAGCGCCACAAAGTCTATAGCTTCTTCTTGGATACCGCGAATGAGACATTCTTCATCGAAGTCGGTTAGAGGATCCAAGGGCCAACCAGATTCGGGCCGGGAGAGTTTTTTGTGGGACTGTACGGTGCCCCCGTTCCGGGCGATCAACGTCATACGATCAGCCTCGACCGATTCGACCTCGACAACGATCCGTCCATCGTCGATCCAAAGCGATTCTCCCGGCTTTACGGTCTCGAATAAACCACCCCAACTGACCGTCAAATTTGGTAGGCTATCCGGGCCCTGTTGACCAATCTCGATACGGTCGCCAGGTGTAAGATGGAGGGGACTTTTCAGGGAACCCAAACGCACCTCCGGCCCACGGGTATCTAACATAATTCCTATTTCTACGCCCACTTCTGTAGCCGCTTGACGAGCCATTCGAATCCTTTTTTGATGCACGGGCCACGGCCCGTGAGATAGGTTTAGCCGCACAACATCCACGCCGGCACGGATCATCTCGGACAAAGATTTTACGCTATCAGTAGCCGGGCCAAGGGTCGCAACTATTTTCGTTCGCCGCATTACCTCAGTCGCCCTAGGTTTTCCGTAATGATTTCATGCGCCTCTTCGGCTTCGCCCTCCGGGACCTGGATCTCGATGCTGCCGCGACCTCCCTCATCAACATCGACCCGTTTGAGGTTCACCAGCATCCCTTCCGCTTCCAAGATGCCCTTTAAACGATCTGCCATCGCAACGGTCGGCGCGATATAAACCACCGCATTATCGAGTACCCTCATGGCAGCATTTTTGGTGATGAATGGCGGGACCGAGCATGTTGGTGGGCCGAGGTTACCGTGGGTTCCTGCGGTGCGCTACGCACTGCTGGTATTA
>JAKAAL010000234.1 GCA_021802375.1 Bacillota bacterium
TGGGCATTCGGTTTGTGGGTTCTCGGGTAGCGTCCCTGCTGGCCTCCTATTTTGGGGACTTAGAGGCTCTCATGAGCGCGTCACAGGAAGAATTGGAAGCCGTTCCCGACGTAGGCGAGCGTATCGCTGCGAGTGTGGTGGAATTTATGGCGCAACCGGTGAATCGGGAGGTCCTAGCCAGATTGGTGGCGCAAGGCGTCAATGTGCAAGAACGGGAGGCACAAAAACCCTTGACCAGGCGGCCCTTGGAGGGCCAAACCCTGGTCTTAACAGGAACCTTTGAGCACTGGAACCGTCGGGAAGCGGAGGCGTTTGTGACCGATCTCGGGGGCCGCGTGGCGACGTCAGTATCCAATCAGACCGCGATCGTGGTGGTGGGAGAAAAACCTGGAGAATCCAAAGTGGCTAAGGCCACGTCATTAAATGTGAAAATGATGAGAGAGCAGGAATTTCTGGCTTGGGTGGCGAATCTGCCAATAGCACCTGAGACTTCCTAGTCGGAGATGGTCCAGGAATGAATACCCATTGTCGTTCACCGAAGTCGCCCGTATAATGGGATGCGATAGGTTGTCGGATTGTGTCATCTCAATTAATTTTTGAAAATTTTTAAGACGAACTGAGACGCAATGGGTGGAAGGAGAGAATGACCGTGGCAGACAAGGTCCTGGAAGTCAAAGATCTTAATACCCACTTCTTTACCGATGAGGGGGTTGTCAAGTCGGTAGATGGTGTAAGCTTTCATATCGATTCGGAAGAGACCCTAGGGATTGTGGGGGAATCCGGATGCGGTAAGAGTGTCACATCGTTGTCCATTATGCAATTGGTTCCCAACCCTCCCGGGAAAATTGTAGCTGGCGAGATTTTTTTCCAAGGGGAGAATTTACTCAAGAAGACTGCGGACCAAATGCGCAGGATTCGTGGTAATGATATTGCTATGATCTTTCAGGAACCTATGACTTCGCTTAATCCGGTCTATACCATCGGTGACCAGATTTCGGAATCAATCATCCTACATCAGAAATTATCGAAACGCGAAGCCTTTCAGCGTTCCGTAGACATGTTGCGACTGGTGGGGATTCCTTCCCCAGAGCGGCGTGCCCGTGAATATCCCCACCAAATGTCAGGGGGGATGCGTCAACGTGTGATGATTGCCATGGCGCTTTCCTGTAATCCGAAATTGTTGATTGCTGACGAACCCACAACGGCACTCGACGTGACGATTCAAGCGCAAATTTTGGACCTGATGCGTAAACTCAAGAGTGAATTTCATACCGCTATTATGCTGATTACTCATGATTTGGGTGTTGTGGCTGAAATGACGGATCGGGTCGCCGTGATGTATGCAGGTAAAGTGGTAGAAGAATGCGACACGGTGGATCTGTTCCGTGAACCATTGCACCCCTATACTCTCGGTCTCTTAGAATCGATTCCTCGTCTGGATGTCGGGACGAAGGAAAAACTGCATGTCATCGAAGGAACTGTACCGAACTTGCTTCACCTTCCCCAGGGGTGCTCGTTTGCACCGCGTTGTCCGAAGGCGATGGATATCTGCCGTCAAGAAGCTCCGGTGCTGACCGAAGTCAGCGATGGACGCAAGGTGAGTTGTTGGTTGCACTCTGAAGGCAAGGAGGCTGTGTCATGAGCGCCGTGTTAAACAATCCGCCTGAAGAAGGCGATATCCTTCTATCTGTCAAAGATTTGTCGAAGTATTTTCCGATTACGGGAGGGCTATTTTCTCGGGTAGTGGGCCATGTTAAAGCGGTAGATGGCGTGAGCTTCGATTTGCGACGCGGTGAAACCTTAGGGCTCGTGGGGGAATCTGGGTGTGGCAAGACTACCACCGGTCGGGCCGTGTTACGCCTCATTGAGCCCACATCGGGGTCGATTAAATTTGAAGGTAAAGAAATAGTGGGTCTAGGGAAGACGGAGCTCCGCGGATTGCGTCGCGAGATGCAGATTATCTTTCAGGATCCGTTCGGGTCGTTGAATCCCCGGATATCGGTCGGCGAGATCATCGAAGAGCCACTGGCCATTCACCGTATGGGCAACAAACGCGAGCGGGAGCGCCGCGTCAAAGAACTGCTGGAAGTGGTGGGGCTCGCTGGGTATCACATGCGTCGGTATCCCCATGAGTTCTCCGGAGGTCAGCGGCAGCGTGTCGGAATAGCGCGTGCACTTGCGCTAAACCCCAAGCTGATTGTGGCGGATGAGCCGGTTTCGGCTTTAGACGTGTCGATTCAGTCGCAGATTTTGAACTTGATGGAAGATCTGCAAAAAGAGTTCGGGTTGACCTATTTATTTATTGCTCACGGCTTAAACGTTATTCGCCATATCAGCGATCGGGTAGGCGTGATGTACCTAGGGGCCATGGCAGAGATTGCCGATGCTGAAGAAATCTATCAAAAGCCTTTACACCCCTACACAGAGGCTTTGTTTTCCGCGATTCCGATCCCAAACCCAACTTTAAAGCGGGAACGGATTATTTTACAAGGGGATGTTCCCAGTCCGGTTAATCCGCCAACTGGTTGTCGTTTCCACACGCGGTGTCCCATTGCGCAGGATCAGTGCAAAGTGGACCGCCCGATACTCAAAGAATCTCTTCCGGGTCACTGGGTGGCCTGCCACTTCCGTTAGGGTTCACAATGGATGCTAGTAAGGGCGCTACTTTATAAGAGAGCGCCCTTATTTTGATGTGTCGCGGCCGGATGCGACCAACGGTTTGGGCCATAACCAATGGACGGTCGTGATAGGACATCCACCCTGATTCCAGCACAATGTCCGGATGTAGCGTGCCTCGAAGGGAGCTCGGTTCCGTGCATGCCCCGTCGCTACTCGTCAACCGGTGCGGTACCTCGCCACATTCACCGAATGGTAAAGAGTCTAAGGCCGTGCGATAACACGCAAGGCCTTTCGGGCTTAGAGTTGGTGTCAACTCGTGATATAATTTTGAGATTATTGGAGGGGAATTTATGCTGCTGTCAAAAGAGGAAGTATTACATGTTGCGAATCTCGCCCGCCTTTCGGTTGAACCATCCGAACTCGAAGAGATGGCCGGCACGTTAAGTCGGGTGTTGGAGTACATAGATCTATTGAACGAATTGGATACGGAATCGGTGTCGCCTACGAGTCAGGTAGTCGAGCAGCACACCGTGTGGCGATCGGATGTCATTCAGGACTCTCTATCGGCTGAATTGGCCACTCAAAACGGACCGCAAGTCGTGTCAGCCATGTTTGTGGTCCCAAAGATCCTGGATGGGGGTGGCCAATAATGGCCGGTTTGGACTGGGATGCGGTAGAAATGGCTCGTCGGGTCCAATCCGGCGAGGTGTCCGCGCTCGAGTTGGTGGACGCCTCGTTGGAGCGAATTGCCGCCGTGGACTCAAATATTGGGGCTTTTTTGTACGTGGATGACGTATGGGCCAGACAATCCGCTCGGCGGTTGGATTCTGAACTGACGCGTGACCAAAAGAAATCACTTCCGCTGGCCGGAGTCCCGGTGGCGATCAAGGATAACCTGGTTACGCGGCAGATGCCGACGACTGCTGCATCAAAAATGCTCCAGGGATTTATGTCTCCATATGATGCGACGGTGGTGGAGCGTTTGCTCGCGGCCGGGGCGATTCCCGTCGGCAAGGTGAATCTCGATGAATTTGCCATGGGCTCTTCGACCGAACACTCGGCTTACCAGGTGACACGAAATCCATGGGATATCTCCCGGGTCCCGGGCGGTTCCTCGGGTGGGTCCGCTGCGGCGGTGGCGGCGGGGATGGTACCGTTAGCGTTAGGTTCAGACACCGGCGGCTCGATACGCACGCCAGCCAGTTATTGTGGGGTCTTCGGCATGAAACCAACCTACGGTCGGGTGTCACGGTATGGACTGATTGCCTTTGCTTCGAGTCTTGACCAAGTGGGGCCTTTTTCCCGTACGGTGCGCGATGCAGCGCTACTCTTGCATGTCATATCGGGGAGAGATCCCCATGACGCGACGTCGGTGGATGTGTCTTCGACGGCTCCAACCGTGGTAGTGGCTGACCCGACTCAGATGCGGATAGGGCTACCGGAAGAATATTTTGGCGACGGGATCGACCCCAATGTGCGCACCCAGGTTGACGCGGCGCTAGAGACGCTTAAAGGCTTGGGGGCTACTTTGGTACCGATTTCATTACCGCACACCCGGTACGCCATCGCCACCTACTATTTGATTGCCAATGCGGAGGCGTCATCGAATCTATCTCGGTACGACGGGGTGCGCTACGGATTTCGCGAGACGGCCCCTGATTTGATCCAAATGTACTCGCGCACGCGTTCTCAAGGCTTTGGGGACGAGGTTCAACGTAGGATTCTGTTAGGAACCCATGCGCTGTCTGCGGGCTATTATGACGCCTACTACCTTAAAGCACAGAAAGTACGGACCTTGATACGCCGCGACTTTGACCAAGCATTTGAGTCGGTCGATCTAATCGTGACGCCAACCGTACCGGACCTCCCGTTCAAATTTGGCGAACGAGCCTTGGATCCTTTGCAAATGTACCTGACCGATATCTTTACCGTCACAACCAACCTCGCTGGACTTCCGGGCTTATCGCAACCAATTGGGCTTGCCGACGGGCTCCCAGTGGGATTGCAGTGGATCGCCCCGGCACTAGAGGAAGAACGCATCTTGGGTATGGCCAGTGCGCTTGAGGCCGTATTACCAGTGCCCTCGTGGCCGATGCAAGGAGGACTGTCGCGATGAGTGACAATTATGAAGTCGTTATCGGGTTAGAAGTCCATGTTGAGCTAAAGACTGCCAGTAAACTTTTTTGTGGGTGTGCCAATCTGTTTGGACAAGATCCGAATACCCACACGTGCCCCGTATGCCTCGGTATGCCGGGAGCCTTACCCGTCCTGAATCGTGATGCGGTGGCGTTGGCAACTCGAGCCGCATTGGCTCTCTCGTGCACCGTGCATTCATTTTCCAAATTTGACCGTAAACAATATTTTTATCCGGATTTGCCCAAAGCTTATCAAATCTCACAGTATGATCAACCGTTGGCTACTCACGGCCAGGTGACGATTCGCACCGAGGCTGGCCCGCGTGCGATTGGCATTGAACGGATTCACCTGGAAGAAGACGCGGGCAAGTTGAATCATATTGGTCAACGTCTCGGTGATGCTACGGGCTCACTAGTCGACTTGAATCGAGCGGGTGTCCCGTTAATTGAGATTGTGTCCCAACCTGAAATGCATTCGCCAGAAGAGGCACGGCTCTATCTCACGGAATTGCGAACGGTTTTGAGCTACTTGGACATTTCAGATCTGCGGATGGAAGAAGGGTCCATGCGTTGCGATGCCAATGTGTCGTTGCGGCCGTTGTCTTACACGGGCTCGTTAGCCGACCTGCCCCGTGTTGAGATTAAAAATGTGAACTCTTTTAGAAACGTGCAGCGGGGAATTGAACATGAGATTATCCGCCAGCGAGAGCTTTTGGAGCAGGGAATTCGGATTGTCAAAGAGACGCGAGGTTTTGACGATGCGGCCGGGACGACCTATAGCCAACGGAGTAAGGAAGCCGCCAATGATTACCGATACTTTCCCGAGCCCGACCTGCCGCCACTCGTGCTCGACGCGGTCTGGTTGGAGGATCAAAAAAACCAGATGCCAAGCCTGCCCGAAGAGTTGCGTCATCAGCTCGCGGCGGAGGGTGTGTTACCCCGTGACGTGGATGTGCTGGTGCAAGACCGTGCTTTATATGGATTTTGGCGCCAAACGGTGGCGATTTATCCAGACGTCAAACTTGTGACTAACTGGCTGTTATCCGACTATTCGCGTCACATGAACGCCAAAGGCCTGTCTTTTGACAATCCTGGGGTGTCCGCGCCGCATCTTGCGGAGCTTCTGGCCCTGATTGAGGACGGCACGCTATCCGGAAAAATGGCTAAAGAGGTCCTCGAATCCATGTTTGCCACGGGGGAATCTCCCCAGGTGGTAGTTAAGCGTCTTGGATTAAGCCAAATCACGGATCACGAGGCGATTCGCCTGATTGTGTCCCAAATTGTCGAGGCAAATCCTGCAGTGGTGGCGGATTTCTTAGGGGGCAAGGAAAAAGCTTTAGCATTTTTAGTGGGGCAGGTGATGAAAGCAACCAAGGGCCAGGCTAAGCCGGACTTGGTGAATGCCTTGTTGCGGGAAGTGATTGCGAGCCATGTTTAAGCGACCGAAGGCCCTCCAAAGAGGTTCCCACATCCGCATTGTGGCGACGGCGGGCCGGATCGATGCCGCCCGTTTAGCAGAAGGAATCCGCACCATTCGAGAGCGTGGGTTTGAGGTGACCGTGGGCGAGCATATCATGGACCAGTGGGGATACCTGGCGGGCCATGACGAAGACCGGGCTCAGGATTTGGTAGCAGCCTTGCTGGATGAGACGGTGGACGCGGTCTTTTTGGCTCGCGGTGGGTGGGGATCCTCGAGACTTTTGCCGCACCTGGACCGCGTCGACTTTTCGGACCGAGCCCCGAAAATTCTCATCGGTTATAGCGACATCACCGCATTACACTTGTATTTCCAGCGTCGTTATCAGTGGGTAACGTTTCATGGGCCGGTAGTGGAAATGGACTGGTCGCGTGAAAACGGTAATGAG
>JAKAAL010000235.1 GCA_021802375.1 Bacillota bacterium
TTCCTAAAAGCGCTAAGGCCCAGAGCTCCCAGGCCGAGACGCGATTATGCATAGAACATCCTCCTTACCAATCTAGCAACTCCGCCACACTTCCAGCGAGGGCGTCCGGAAGCCGAGCATCCTCCAGGATCGGGTCGGCCCCAGGCGTACCTCGGGTTCCACCAGTGCGTACCAGCCGTTCAATCTCTTGCAAGCGATCCAGCACATCCCGCGCCCAACCTTCGGGGCGTAAGTAGGCCACCAAGGCCCGCCGGGCCAATTCGGACCGTTTCCCGGCGGGAATGGCTTCCCATGCCGCCTCGAGGTCGGGATCATCGATTCGGAGCGTGACCCGGATCACAAGGCGGCCCCCGCAGCTCCGGTCGTCGCCCGCCGTTGCATCTGCAACATCGTTAGAAATCCGAGCGCATTGGCCATCATCGGATCGTCGGCTAAGACAGTATCAGGCCACACGGCTTGCACCGTCTCCACAATGCCAGCCGCCCCACCCCCGGCAACAATGACGTGCTCCACATCGGAGAGCGCAGGACCCCAGACCCCACGTAAGCCATCAAGCACTTGGTGCGCCAGATCCACTAGGGCCCGCCGGCGTAGCGGTTCGAGGTCCACGGGCGTACCCTGGTAGCGAATCTCAGCCGGGTGAGCGGCGAGGCCGGCTTCGACCCGCAAGGGATCCATGAGATGCCCCGTGGATCGTTCCAGATCGCGCCGTACCGTTTCAGTGACGCCAACCAATCCCCAGTCAAAACTACCCGAGAGAGCTCGAATGGGGCGAATACCGTGGCCATGGGGTTCAATCACGAAATAATCGGTGGTCCGATACCCCACATCTACCACCACCGTGAGACCCGTTCGAGAGACCCAGTCGGGATGGCGTGCCGTGGCGGCGTAATAGGCACCGGCGGCCTGGGGCATCACCGTCACGGATCGATAGGTCCATTGGCGGCGGTGCCCCGGACTCGACTCCACGGTGGCACGATGATCCCGCAAGAGCGCCTCCATCCCGGCCTTGTGCTGGGAAAAGAGTGCCAAGGGCAACCCGACCGCGACATCCAATAAGGCAATCGGATCGGTAGCGGGCAGAATCTGCGCGAGCGCGGCATCCACTAAAAATGCATATCCAGCGCGATCCACGGCCCGATCTGCCCACGGACGTCGGGCACCAGGACGGCGGCGGGCGGCTTCGCCGACCCAATAATCTTCCGGCGCCCCACCGGCCGGGATCCAGCGGATGCGATCGGTCTGGGCTTGGCCAAACGTGGCATTCCACGCGGCGTCATCCGTATCGGGAGCGTAAATTGCGGGGAATACTATGCGGGTTCCGGTCGCACTCACTGCTTTGACATAGCCATATCCGACATCAATGGCGACTTCCATCGTATGAATCACTCCTCTGAGAATGTTGTGTTAACACGGGTCTGTCTCACCGCCGTGACGGTCTCTAGTCCCGATACTAAAAAACACCCCGAGGGCCGGTAGCATCCCTCGGGGTCATTAAGTGACGTGGATTAAATCGAGAGCGCCGATACCGGCGCGGGCGTCCGCACGACGGTGGGCGTCTCGGCCTGCTTGGTCAAGAGCCGTTTAGCGATCTTCGGATGTTCTTCGAGCCAGGTGGCGGCAAATTTCCGCACGGACGCCTCGGCTTCCTGCCACGTGAGATTGGCCTGGACGGCGGCCATCGGTTGAATCGCCTCCCATGTATCCGCCTTGAGAGGCGTTTCAGCGCGAGACCCTGCAAAGATTTGATACATCATCTTCCGTTGCGGGGCAGGAACGGCCGCTTCTTTGAGAGCCAAACCGAGGTCATGTTGAGCAATTGTGGCCAAGTCACGGGAAGCGCGCTGCAAGACCACCAGCGGATCCCGATTCTGCCAGTCAATGGCAGGCGGATCCCAAGATTGCCGATCCGTCACGATTTGGACCGCTTCAGGGGGAATCCCCCGCGAAACCCGGCCTACCCAACCCGCTTTTTCTAATGTCTGAATCAGGGTCGCCGGCGTGGTGCGAAATTGTACCACCGGGGGGTAGCCATCGGGTCCGAGCGGGGCTTGGTAATCGCGATAGGGTTTGAAAGCCGCATGCGCAATAAATTCGCCAGGGTGATCGACTTTGGGATCGGTGACCCATTCCCTGGTGCTCAGCATCAACCGATCGGGATTCTCCGGAACCGGATGGACCATCCAGATCGCTTCCGCCATCCGCAAGGGAGCCGGTTGAAATCCCCAACGTTGGGCGAGGGCTTCGACGATATGAGGATCGGTCAAGGGCTCGGCGGTGACGCGAGCATTGGGCATCTCCTGCCGCACGGCTTCCACGAGATCTCGGACCGTGCCTTGAGGACCGCACTCGACCACCCAGGGTCGTTCGGATTCGGCCAGGGCATTCCAATCTGGCACGGTCCCATCACCCGAGGGTAGTCGCCAGCCTCGAGCATGCTTGTTGAGGGCCGTTAAGGCCCCTTTCCGCCAGCCGACGAGCTCCGCCGTGTGCTCTTTGCGTTCGGGATCGTCTACGGCGTGCCACACCAGACCGCGCCCGTTGCCCATCGGCGTCACTGAAAGATTCCAGGAACGCGGGGCTTCTGTGATCGGGGGCAGGGGCGTGGGATCCGCCTGTTGCTTTTCTCGAGCCATGTGTTCGCGCCAGACGGCATTCGGGGTAAATGCGGCATGGAGAATGTGACCGGCTTGTGCGCCAAAGGCGAGTTCCGTCCGATGCACCCACTCCTGTTCGATGCTAACGCTCTGGGCAAACGTCAGATACCCGCCTTGCCCCGCCACGCGATTATGCACGGCCATCTTGTCACGATACAGAGGAATTTCCACATGTGAAACCGATCCATCTTCTTTCAATCGCCCTAAGGCGAAGTGCCCTGAGGGCATTTGATGGGCGATCCAATCTCCTAACCCGTCCACATGGGCAATAGATTCAATCCGCGCATCCGCAAAACCGATGTCGGGGACTCGATCGTATCGAAACAGGCCGAGACTATCGGCGTTCAAGGGGCCCGTCGTGGTGCGCCAGTGATCAATGGCTTGGATCACGCCAGGTCGAGCGTTAAGCGGCAGAGCCCGTATGGATGCCGCCCGCAAGTAATCCAGCGCCTGCATCGTTTCGTCCATCCGATTGGGCACGATGCCATCAGCCGCAAAGATCTGCTGGTCGATTGTGTCCACCCGTTGCAATAACGGGAGCACCTGTCGCGACAGAAGTGGGGATTGTTTCGCGAGATGGGCGAGTTGCCGACCGACTTCCATTTCCGCTGCCATCCAATTCGCCAACGGTTCGCTCAGCGCCTTGCCGTAGCCATGGTCGCGCGCCATAATCCAGCGGTCACGCAACGCATCCGGGTCCACGTAACGGGTCGGTTGAGTCGTGGCTGCGACCCCGGTGGGTAAGCTCCGGAGCACCGCTTGCGCCGTCTTGGCTTCGAACGCGACCGGGCGTCCCGTGGCGTTGGCCCAAAATTCCCACTGATTGGTCGGGGTGGGACGCGCGAGAACAAATTCCTTGTCCCCGATGGGATGAATCTCCCAAGCGGGCTCTTCATCCGGGTCCGTGGCGGTCTTGGACCGCGTGAGTTCCCAATCGAGACGTTCTTTTTCCGTATGAAACTCGAACCCAGCAGCAGGTTCTTCGTGCGGTGTCACCCCCAGTTTGGGAGTCGCTCCTGGTGTCGGTCGGGGCCGCGCACTGTCCTTGAAATCCACGAGAGCCCCGGATGGCAAACCGTCCGGATGTTGGTTCAGGAAGATCTCGTATTGTAACTGGTGCGCGGGTCGCGCTAAATCCACCGTAAAGACTCGCTCCCGGATCACGTTGATCACGGCGTTCTGTTGAAATTGTTTCCGCGAGGCCTCCGTCATGTGTTTCACGTGTTGCGCCCAGTACGTCCGCCACGTTTCTTGGGCAAAGCGCTCGGCTTCGTCAGCGGAAGGGAAGACCTTTAGCTGCCAATCGGCCTTGGCCCGCGCCATCGCGGCGGTCAGGGTTGCTTGGGAATGCTGAGGGCTTAGCCGTTCCTCCTCATTCGGTCCGCGTTTAGCGGATTTTTGTCCGGGTTGATCGCGATACAAGCGATCGGCGACTAACTCCGTTGAGTTAAATGCGTAGACCGTGCGTGGAACCTTGACCGCCCAAAACTCCGGCAATTCTTGGGGGATGGGCACGTCGTCCGCCGCCGTGGCGGCTGGATTCGTCCCGTGCAACGCGGCTTGCTGTTTGACCCATTGGGCGTGCACGATAATCGGATTCAGTTGTTGACGAATGACGGGGCGATGGTTAGGCGCATAGGCATTACGGGCTTGTGCCCAATCATCGCGCTCCGCCAATTCTTCAAAGTGTTTGCGGTCCGCTTCCGAAAACACAACTTCTTTCACCCCGGCAATACGATGCGGGGTTTGTGGTTCACGAGCCATAGTAAGTGTCCTCCTTGGAAACGTATGTGACACCGTAAAATCCGCAAAACAGGAAATCGCCAGCAGCGCTGGCGATATGCGGTCTCTCGATACAACAGTGACTAAGCGGTATTCACCTGGTTAGAAAAACCCACAATACTGTAATTGAGGGTTTTCTCGGTTCCTTCCGGAACCCGCAGTCTTCACAGGATTCGTCTGCTCGGAGGTGGCTCTCGCCCCATCGCGTGGGGATGTTTTTCCCCCACGCACCACTCAGGAGCCCGACAGGAGAAGGATGGTCTGACGCCCCCATCGGTGTCCTGACGGTGGTACCCTGAGTCCCAGTGTTACTGGGCCCTCATCAAGATGTCCCGCCGCTCCTTTCACCACGTGGTGGCGGCGGGGAGAATCAGATCCCGATCATTCGGAGAATAACGTCTGACGATACCCTAGCCAGGCACTCAAATACTGATGGTGCGATGCCAACGTCTGCGACATGATCCGTTTAATCCGAGCCCATGCACTCCAATCATGTTTCCGATAGGGCGGGTCGTTCCATTGATCGCGGCCCTGCATCCAGAGCCGCAAGACTTTGGGGACGTTTTCCCGGCGGACTTTCAGTCCGCCCCGCCGTCCAATCACCAGAGCTGCCGCATGATGCACACTAATGCCATACTGGGGTTGATACTTAAACCGCCCGATAATGGAGGTATAGGCCGGCTTCACTTTGCGGATGGCAACGCCTTGTCGGGTGGCCTGCCGTTCCACGGCAGTAAGCAACGCCCGATAATTAAATTGATGCGTCAGCCGGTTAAACTTGGCGCTCACATCACGGTCGTGGATGAACTGCAAGTCTTCCACGATCAGACCCGCTCCGCGAGCCTTAGCCCACCGAACGGTCTCGACCGCGAGACGTCCCACCAACGCGTCGCGTTGGGTCGATCGGACATCGTAGAGACGCGGGTCGCCCATGGTTGCGAACGCTTGGGGATTGCCGTCAGGTTGCACGTGACAGAGAGCCAAAAAGGTGCTGTTGGTATCCACTCCCACCCAGCCATGACGCGGATCGGTCTGTATGGGCGCAGGGACTTCTTCGACGGTAATGCGGACCTGATACCGTCCTTGACGTCGGAAAATTTCCACCTGATACGGATCGCCGGAGGCGAGCACCCGACGCAGAAGCCCCTCATAATCGCGCCCATTGACTTGGCCGGTTTTCTTGGACACCTTCCGCGCAATATAGAGAGGGATTGCCAGTTTCTCGTACCGAGGGACTTTGGCGCCGGGTTTGCCCGGTTTGAAGCAATCGAGAGCGATGTCTAAAATCCAATGGTCGGCCCCTTCGCGGACGCGCAGGAGGGGATTGCCCCTTTTGGTGCGATCCCCACGCGCTGACAGCCGACCATTCCGGCTCTCGTCCCATTCTTCCCGCCACGCCTGCTGGCGTTCCTGTTCAGCGCTGGGGTCATCGAGAGTCTTGAACCGATCCAACCACCGTTTTTTGTGCCAAACACCACGGGAGGAAAGGTGCCTGCCTCGACGTGCTGTTTATAAAACGCTTGCTGGGCTTCTTGATGCGTGAGCTTCCGCTCTTGTCCTGCAATGCGGCGGGCATTCGGATGCGGGGATGCCCGGAGTGCGGTCAACCGTTCTTGAGTTTTTTTCACACGTTGCGTCCATAAAGTCGCCCCGCCTTTCATCGCTTGATGTCGCGCACGGATGAGGTCTTGCGCTTCCTGCACCGCATCTTTGGCATAGCGCAGGGGCAATACGGTTTCGCTGGCCAAATGCCGTTCCAAGGCGCCCATGTTCAGAAGTCCCTCCCCCAAGCGCTGGAAGGCAAACCGCAACATGAACCCATATTTGCGCATCAAACGGCGCAACCCCGTGTCCTGATCGGGCGTGACATCGAGCAAGACACCAAAAATGGTCGTCTTCATTCGGGGACTCCTTCCTGAGCTAAGGTCGCCATCACTTGACGCATGGTCAAACCCATCTTTTCCCCTCCGCCTTTGCCGTAAATCTGTGCGGAGAACGAGGTCGTGATCGCGATCAAGTCTTCAACCAGTTCCTGTTGATCATCCTTCACCGTCTGCTCTATGACGACCACGCGCACGCCGAAGGCGTGCAGAAAGGTTTCGAGATAAGCAAAACCAAACCGTGCGAGGCGATCCCGGTATTCGACGACCACCATGCCGACGGGTTCGTGCCGGGCTAA
>JAKAAL010000236.1 GCA_021802375.1 Bacillota bacterium
CGTTGTCACCTCAAACATTCCCGATGAAATTGGTACGGCGTCATTATCAGCCGCTTTTGGGCGATCCACAGACTGGCAAGTTGAAATCTCTCCTTCTTCTCAGTAACCTCAATCTATCATGGCGATCCAATGGCCGTCAATGACTGTCCGCGAGCGTGAATAGTCCTTTGTCAAAAAAGCACTCCCTCTCGGCATGAGGGGGGTGGCGCGATCGCATATTGTGTTAAAACCGTTGGAATGTCGAAATCGCATCTTTCCCGTCCGGCCTTATTGTCGATGCAGCGTGCATCGGAACTTAGAGACTGACTAACAGATGATGCTCCGATACGGCTTGTCAATGTTTATGTCAGTGACCGGGACGAGACAAAAGATTTGGTATGGGTTACGTAATGGATTTTGAGCGAGTGCAGCAATCGCTGCCGTTGGCGATCGCATTAGGGACACGAAGACATCACCTTTGTTCTGCATAGGGAGTCCCCCATCTGCCAGATTTGGCGGATGAGGTGGTCACCCCTTGTGTTTTGCCCAGACACTGTGCCCGAGACCATGCGGTCACGATGATCCGCCTCGGTACTGGATCGTCACGGTGCCTGCTTGCACCTCGACCCGGTTGATATACTGTTTGACCAATTCCCGGCGTTCATGCACCGTCGCCGCGGCGCGAAAGGCGTCCGGCGCGGCCGCTAATTCAGCCATCAAGCGTTGCGCTTCCTCCGTCGAGGGAGGGCGCTGCATCTCGTGAGCGAGCTGCTGAAGCCGTCCTTGGATCCGTTCCTTTTCCTGATCGAGGCGTGTTTGGGCCTCTTGGAATTGCGGAATCGTAAAGACCCCTTGCAAGAGGGCGTCTTCCGCGCGTTGACGCATCGTCCGCAGTTCGTCGAGCCGGCGTTCGAGGCGGTGGCGTTCCCGGAGAGTCTCATCGTAGGTGCGATCCTGCCCAATCTTCCATTCGGCCCACGCCTGGATCTCGCTTGGCGTAGGCTGGGCCATGTGCTGAAGCCAATGGTCGACCACCGCCTGTTCCACTTCGGCGACAGGGACGGTGTTCGGTTGACATAAGCCGGACATGTGATAACTGCGACAGGAATACCGGGGTTGGCGATTACGCCCCCCTTTAATGACCGTCATGGGTTTTCCACAGTATCCACAGAAAACCAGACCACTTAACAAGTAGGGTGAATCGGCACTGCGTCCACTGCGTTGTCCCCGCGATTGCATAATCCGTTGGGCTGTCTCCCATGTCACCCGGTCCACAATGGCGGGATGTGCGTCCCGAATGATCACCGCGTCCTCGCGGTGACGCTTGTGGGTCACGCCGGTTCGTTCCTTGTAAAACTCTAACGCGCCATGTTGCAAATCCCCCACGTTGGCGGGTTTCCGCAACAGGCGCAAAATTTCGGTTGAAGCCCACTGACTGCGGCCTGTCTGCGTTGGGATGCCTTGGACGTTCAGGCGCTTGGCAATTTCCCGGGCACCAAGCCCCTCATGCACATACCACTCATAAATTTGACGGACCACCGGCGCTTGTTCTGGATGCGGCTCGAGTTTATCCCCATTAAATTGGAATCCATAGGGGGGCCGTCCGCCATGATGCTTGCCGTGGCGTGCCCGTTCTGCCAACCCGCCTTTCACCTTGCGGGCCAACTGCTTGCGGAAATAATGGGCAAACACGGAGAGAATCATCATTTTGAGTTCACCGTCGGGAGTGGTCAAATCCAGATCATCGGCCACGGCGGCAAACCGACATCCCACCTTTTGCAAGTCTTCCAAAAATAACAAGGTCGATACCATATCTCGGGCGAGACGGTCGAGTTCATTGACAACGACCACACGAATCTGTTCGTGGTCGACCCGAGCTAAGATCTCTTGAAGCTCCCGATAATTCGATCCGCCCGATTGGACATATTCCACCACATCAACCAAATCCCATCCTCGTTGAATGCAATATTCGGTAATCCGTTGCCGTTGATGGGGAATCGAAAATCGGTCGCCTGTCGCTTGTTCTTGTGTTGAAACGCGCGCCACGCCTAATGCCCGCATGGATCTGTCCTCCTACCTGGTCCCTGACCTATTTTCGGCCCACCTATCATATCGTTCACTGAAAGGAGTGTGGAGGGGCATGAAAGTCATCGTGGTCGGTACACTCACCCCAGATCAACAAAAGCAATTGGCCTATGATCTCTTAGAATTCTTTTATCAGGCACATCGTCACGCCGAAAAAACGTGCTCCGTGGCTCCGGCGTCGGACGACGCGTCCATGCGATGACGCCATCCATATCATATTATGAAGATATCATCCTATTCTGATGCCGCTCAAGCCTGCGCGATTCCTTGGTAAGACGTGACGTTGAAGAATATCCTATGGGACCCCGGGCACCGCGAGGTCAAACGCCGCAGGTCCTGTGCTCCAACCCTGAAGGGCAATGAAGGTTAGCGTATCTTACTTAGATACCCCTCTATGGGAATGAATTGCGCACCTATGTGGACCGGGGTCGATAGCCTGGTTACGGTCATTGGAACAGGCTTGGTCGCAAGGGACGTTGAAGAACGCAGCATCAGTAGCATGTATCGTCTGATGAAAAGGTATGAAATTGGAGCCATTCTACGATGGCCTTAACGGACAAATGTTTCGCGCCTACGTCGACGACGAAATTTTCCATCTCAGAGCTTGAGCTATTCAACTCCAGGTCGTTGCATCGCAGGAACAAGCCCAACGCGGTAAAAGCCGTTCGCTTGTTTCCGTCGTCAACTGCTCGCCGCCTACGCTAACGCTTAGAGGCGGGAACTTGTAACTGAACTAGTGGTAAACGGTTTTCGCCTCCCACGTCACGGCAACTCAATTGCACATAATCGTTACAATAGGCTGGCTGACACACAGCCCGATCACCAGTGGCATGCACTAGCAATCTCGTTCTCATGGCGAATCTCCCGACCACGATCCCGAATGTTTCTTGCACCGACCAAATCATCATTCAACTTGTAATGGCATTTACGGCAGTCGAACCGATGCTTTTTCTTGTCTCGATTAGCCTTTTCGGTATGACCACATTTGGGACACTTTTGGCTCGTGTAATGGGATGACACGGACAATACCGAAATCCCCGCTGCGACAGCTTTGTAACGAATGAAGGATTCAAGTTGCGCAAAGGCCCATGAGAATCGCCAATACCGATTCCGTAACCGAACCGTGGTGTTTAAGTTCATGTTGGTCAGGTTTTCTAACACAATGCAAGGGTTATTCCCGGATGCCTTTGCAAACGCAATGATTTGATTGGCAACTTGATGGTTGACGTTCGTCATA
Source organism: Bacillota bacterium (assembly GCA_021802375.1). The sequence continues at coordinate 3,302 of JAKAAL010000236.1, forward strand.
AAACGGTTTTCTCGCCCTGCAAGGTTCTTGAGTTTCCGCTTTGCCGAACGATTGCCTTGACGCTGTAAGTCTTTGCGTTGACGAACAAATCTTGCTTTTTTGTCCTTGATCGATCGTCCCTTGAAGAACATCGCTTTGTCATCCTGATTCGTAGCCACCGCCAAGAAGTTCATGCCACGATCTACCCCAATGATCGCATCGCACTCTGTGAGACGTGGTTCAACGATCTCATACTTTACCGTGACATGTAGAGAATACCCCGTACGAGTAGGAACCAATTCCGCAGAACCAAACCGCCAATCTTGACTGTGTAGATAAGGAAGATAGTTTTCACCAACAAGAAAAGGAACCTTGATTCGTTTATCAAGCGTACCGATAGACACGGTGTGCTCATTGACCTGTACGGTATAGTCTCGGTTATATGAATACACCAATTTGCTATGCGAGAATACAGCCAATTTCATTCTCTTGTTACTCTCGGCACTGGCGTAGGTACTTGCAACCGCCGAGCATACATTACACGCCATCTGTGATTTGAGTCCAAAGTCATTCCGCAACGGTCTATAGACCAATTGTTGTAACGTCTTAAAGGCCGATATGCCGCCGTTCTGAAAGGCGACTTTGCTGGTAAAATTCAAGGCCCGACGGTTCGCTATCAATGTCGTATCCAATGCGTGCTTCTGTGCTGGAGAAACAAGAAGTTTCAAACGTATCGTCCGCACTAATTCCGTGCCATTTCACCCTCTTTCAGTAGCATGATCGTATCATACAATTTACTGAACGGAAAAAATATCGTGGCATTCCTCCTCCACTTACGCTATCGCTTAGAAGTGGGGGACTCCTGCCATCCCCCGTTGAAAAGGCTGATGGAGGTCTAACGAGTGGAGTAGTACGGCGGCTTTTCCAGAACAGACGAATAGAGATCGTCTCCGGCCATCGTGGCCTGCGGTCGGGCGATCGCCGATTCGAGTCCTGTCAGGTTTAAAACGCCATGAGCGCCGCCGAATTGTTCAATCACACGGAAGTGAATGAAAAGGATTTCCTGAATGGTCAAATATCTCATCGGTCAGCTAATCGCCTTAGTACATCCGCATACTCGGCCACAAAACGGTCAACGGCTTGCACGAAGTTCGGCGTAATATCTCGCGAAGCCTCTCTTAAGGGCTTTACGATAATTTCTCCCTTCTCGTTTCGAATGAGCTCCACCGGTTGATCTTCGAGATTCATCTCACGTACCCAGTCAGAAGGAATCGACACGGCATAACTATTGCCAGCCTTAAACACTTTGCGAAATTGCACGCGAGTCACTTCCCTTCATTATTCAAACAATTATAACGAATCAAGGGATTCCTTGCGAGTATGAGATGTTTGTGAGGATTTGAAGCCCTTGCTAGACATGGGCACTCGGCGGAAAGACCGGCATACCGTGCATCTGGGATTGAATATCTAACGGGCTCATGTGTACCTCTAAACTAAGATGTGGTGAAGGTCGACGACTCACCATATACCCAACGCCCCTTCTGCAGGATTTCTCGCATAACTGGATTTCCTTCAGCTACTGCCTGTTGCAGTTCTTCCGGGGTTCGCACCAAAATATCCGACGCGATGATACGCGGTCTTAGGGCCATTTGATATTTGATAGCCCGTTGGCGAGGAGGATCTGCATTCTGCTCAATGACCAAGAAATCGAAGTCGCTCTCGTCGTTCGCCGTGTGGTTTGCTTCCGACCCAAAGACTACGATGGCTTCCGGATGGCCGACTGCCACCATTTTCTGAATGTAATCGTGAAGAATTGCGCTCCGGTCCATGACGATTCCCCTCATATAGTTTTTTTAGTATATCACGCTTCAAGGTCGCACCAGAATTTCGGAATCCATCGCGCCACCGACAATGACGCGCTGGATTCCGATTCCGCGAGCATCAAACCGGTCTAGAAGCCGCTATTCATCCTTGGCATCCTCGGGATGTTACCAAATTTGGTGTAAACTTTATTCGACACACCTTGGTAACGGTCAAGGAGATTGGCCCAAAACCGATGTTAGTAATGATGCCGTCCCGCGTTTAAGCCGTCGTCGTGGAGCTCCGCGAATTACTTTCCAGCACGGGTTTAGGGGTCCAAAGGAGGCGTTGCATTGAGAAACCGTCTTTAACTCCCCATTACGTGAGTTCGACCTGTGTGAAATCCAATTGGTGAAACGGTCGGGTGAGGAGAACGGTTACCACGCCGACAAATCCTAAGACCGCAAAGACTAAAATCGTCGATGTTACCCCCAGCCGATGGGCCAACATCCCCGAGAAAAAGTAACTGATGCTGGACACGCCGGTAGACGCCGCGACTAACACCGCCCGCACACGCCCTAATTTCTCTCGCGGCGTATAGTGTTGAAGAATGGTGATAAACGGAATGTTAAACAAGCTGATGGCCGCGCCCACCCCTAACAAGGCGATCAGACTGGCGTCGATATGGCGACTGAGACCAAAGAGAGCCATGAATACCGATTCCCCTACGGTGGCCAGGCCTAAGTACATCGGGAGCAACGAGCTGGCCATGCGGAATTTACTGAACACCAATGCACATAACATTCCGCCTCCTGTCACGGCGATCTCCAAGTCAGCATATTGTTGGGACCCGCCATGGAGGACATCCAACGCATAGGGGGCCATCAACGTGATGGTGGGGGTAATGGCGATGTTGGAGAACACCGCCAATCCCAGCACCGAAACTAACCATTTTTTGCCTAGGACAAAGGTGATGCCGTCACCCCAGGGGGCCATCAGGCCGGTTTTGGCGATGGCTGTCATCGGGTCGTGCGGTGTCCGCAAACTCCCGAGCAGACCGAATCCCAGAAAGTAGCCCAGACTCTCCACAAAAAGAATCCGGCCCACACTCAGCAGCGATGCCGTGACCCCGCCTAAAGCCAATCCGATCATGCTGCCAAACTGATACACGATACTTATTAAGGCGTTCGCGCGGGAGAGGTCGTGCTCGTCCACGATGTCTCGGATCAGTTTGGTGCTGGAGAGTTCATACAGGGCCCCGAGTGCGACCAAAATGACTGACATCACCATGAGCCACAATAAGGAGATGTGGGCAAGAGAAATCAACAAACCGAACCCCAGTAATAAACCGCCTCGTGCGAATAACAGGGTTTGCATGAGGGGCTTCGCGGGGAAGCGGTCGCTCAGAGGGCCCAACACCAGATTAAAAACAAATCGCGCAAAGTACGTCAACGCAATGAGCACCGCGAGAGACGTGACGCCGACCGTTTTCGAATAGGCCCAGTAAATCGCAATGTACGTCACGTTGGACC
>JAKAAL010000237.1 GCA_021802375.1 Bacillota bacterium
ATTGGAAATTTTGCGGACTCGTTACCGGGGAATTCCCGTAAAGGTATTGGACCCCGAGGGAGAATACCAGGTTTTGGAACACATCGGAGCGCACATTTGGAAGATTGGGGATCCGGGCAATCCGGAGTTTCCTTGGGATCCCTTCCTAATCGAGCTGAATGACACCCCGGAGGAGACGGAACGTCAAGTCGATTTTTTACTGCGGTTTGTGGAACGACTGGATCCTAACATCAAACAATTGACCTCGACTTTGGAACGGGCACTTTGGCGGATTATTAGACGACACCAGTCATCAACTGCGCTTGACACGGGAACCACTTTGGTATTTCGGCAGCAAGCGGAGATCGTGTGCGATGACAAAATATTGTTGCGAGAACTCGAGACAATAGATTCGGCGATGAGCGAACGTATAGAGGCCGTGGTACATCGTTGGCGAGTATTGGCTCCGTCGGGGGGCAAAGTCCGGATTTGCTTGTGAGGTGTTTGACTTGAGTCGGCTTACCGAAAAAATGAAAGCCGCGGCATATTTGGCACTGACAGAATATATCGCACGCACGGTGGCCGAGGTTCCCCGCCAGTTAGTCGTTTTTGATGAAGCCTGGCATTTGCTGAATGATCAGAACACCGCATTGTATCTGGAATCACTTTATCGACGAGCGAGAAAGTGGGGCACAGCTTTAGCTCTTCTTACCCAAGACATCGGTGATTTTACTCGTAACAAAGCGGCTGAAGTGTGCCTAAGGAATTCTCCAATTGTTTTGCTATTGCGGCAGCACCCCGAGAGTTTGGCGGAGGTGACCCAACTGATGCGGTTAGAAGTCGGGGAAGTGGAGTTGTTGAATTTTGCTCAAAGAGGACAAGGGATTTTAATTGTCGGTGATGACCACGTGCCACTAAATGTGTTAGCTGCTCCCCATGAAGTGCGTCTTATCAATATGGCAACTGCGAGGTGAGATTATGGCGGTTTCTTTCAAGGTCCCACGTTCCGGCGCTATTGCAATGATTGTTGCGGGGGTGTTATACGCCGCGTTGAGTGTTCCCCATCTATTCGCACACTCTGTCAAATTACCGGTGGCTACTCGCTACGTTTCTGGTGGGGAGCCCTTGCAACCCAGCGATTTTACGATGGCCACGGTGACGGCAAAGCCTTTGACTATGTCTTCTAACCAAGTGCTGAAAGATACGTTAGTACCAGGCCAAGTGATTACGGGTGCACTTCTAGGGACGTCGCCGCATGTGTCTGGAGTATTAGTGGCAGTGACGCCGTCCACCGCAGCAGACATTGAAGTAGCTTCACCCGGCAGTGTGGTTTCTATTATCGTAATAACCAGCACTGGCCAGATGTGGCGCTCATCGGCAGTGCCAGTAGTGAGCACCCCGACCGGCAGCAATATCTTAGGCACTCAAACCAATGCAGTATTATTGCGGTTGTCTATGTATCAAGCCGAGAAATTTTTAAGGATGTCAACGCATGCCCAGGTTTTTTTGGTAGGGGTGGCGCGATGATGGTGGTAGCCACTGGGCATAGCCAAGTTCAGCAGTTTGTTAAAACAACCCGACCCAACGTGCGCACGGTCGAGACTTGGGCCGAGGTTTTACAATTGTTGCCGCGCACTCGTGCGCTGTTTTTAGGTGAACGGTTATCGGGACGTCCGAATTGGGAACAAGTGTTGCCGATCATTACAACCACTGCAAACCATGTCCGTTGGATGATCTGGTTGTCCCAAGACGACGACCGTAAAGTGTTTGTAGGAACTGGCGTAGAACTGCTGACCGGCGATTTGACTTCAGGTGATTTGTTGAAATGGCTAGGGATTTTTTCCCCGTCAGAGTCGGTTTTAAGCTTGCCGAAACGGTGGGTGTTGTGGCGCCCCGATATGTCTTTAGGTCTAGGGATAATCCCCAAACTTACTCAACTTGCACAAAGGCAATATGGTTCTGGGTGTTGGGTGGATTTGGATTGGAGTGTGGCGGGATTAACCGCCGAATTGTGCAGTGAGGTGTGGAATCAGGGGGATTTTTCTTATGAGAAACTCAAGGTGAAAGCGATGCATTGGGGTTGGCTGGCTCCAGCCCCACCCCCTTGGTCAGTAATATTTCAAGTACCCACTGCAGAGGACCTGGATCGTCTGTTAAAACAGGGGTTTGGTTGGTGGGGTTTGGACATTGGTGCCAATTTTCGGGTGCCATTGGCGATGAGTGCCATCGAATTGGCATCTCATGTGATTGTCATTGCACAAGGCTCACCAAAAATTTTGCATGAAGGACTGAAGGCGATTCGGATGATATGCCCTGGGGTTGAAATTATCGGGATCGGCACTGACCCTGCTATCGAAGCCGCAGTCATTCGCGCCAGCGGCATATGGTTCCAGTGGCAGTCCCTTAGTCCCTCAGCCAAGAAGCCATTTTTTCGCAAAAAACTATGGCGAGATTAGTGGTGAGGTCCCGCTTTAGTCTCCCTCTCTGGTGGAATACGGAACACCGTGCCACGGAATAAAGCAACTAATTGGTCATGGCTTCTAACTTCGACCGTGTAGACTGCCACACGCCGTCTTAGAGCAGCCTCCTGGCAGTGGGCATAAAGCGTTTCACCATTGCGAGCAGCGCGGATAAAAGTCATGGAAGTATCCAAGGCCACTGCGGGAATGCCATGGATGTTGCTGGCCCGCGCAAACACTGCGTCAGCCAAAGTAAAGATGACGCCCCCATGGGCGGTCCCATGTTGGTTCAAATGCTTGTCAGATATGGGCAAGTGGGCTGTCACGTGGCCGGGTTCGGCCTGGTCAATGACGATCCCTAAATCTTCGCTAAAGATGTCTCGACTTTCTTCATTCATGTTGGCTAACATCCCTCCTCAACTGCGGTTTTACTCTGCCATATCCTTACTGCGGACTTTGGGCAGCATGTCTCATATTATAGGAATCATTGCCATTTATTTGCCATATTTTTTATCGGATTTACGCAGGGATTTGCTCGACGTTGAGGTATCCGTATGATATTTTTTAGGCAAGCGATTGTTTTAAGAAATTTCGTTTTGTGCAACCGTGCGGAGGAGGGACATTCTGTGGAAGAGACCGAGCGAACCCGAATTTTTATGGAACGGATCAATGCGGGCGAAAAAATTGAGGCCAATGACTGGATGCCCGCGGAATATCGTAATTTGTTGATTAAGCAAATTCACATGCATGGCATCAGTGAAATTATGGGTGCTTATCCAGAAAAAGAATGGGTGCCTAAGGCGCCGTCGATCCGTCGTAAACTCGCTCTTAATGCCAAGGTGCAAGATGAAATCGGTCATGGCCAAATGCTTTTGAGGCTGGCCGAGGATTTAAGCCGTCCCTATGGCCGGGGACGTGAGGAATTGATGGACGATGTATTAGACGGACGAGTGAAGTTTCACAATGTGTTTCATATGGAAGCGCCAACCTGGGCGGATGCCGGTGTTATCGGATTCCTCGTGGATGGCGGTGCGATTATTACTCAAGCCATGCTCCTTGATAGTTCGTATGCACCGTATGCGCGGATGCTAAAACGGATTGTAGCAGAAGAAAGTTTTCACATGCAACATGGGGAAGCGGTGGTTTTAGCCTTGGCCGAAGGTAGCCAAGCGCAACGGGACATGTTGCAAGGAGCGATCAACCGCTGGTGGGAACCCATGATGTTTTTCTTTGGCCCTGTCCAAATGGGCAAAGGTGCTCAGCGTATGATGGAGTACAAGATTCGCACCAAAACCAACGAAGAGTTACGGCAAAAATTTATTAATCGCTATGTCCCCAGGATTACCTCGTTAGGCATGACAATACCCGATTCCGAACTGAGACAGGATCCTGACACCAAAGAATGGCATTATTCGCAACCCGACTGGGAACGGTATAACGCGATGGTGCGCCTTAACTCGGGACCGATGTCCCAAGCTCGCATTGCCATGCGCCGTCAAGCGCACGAAGAACAGCGATGGGTACGTGAAGCAATGAATAAAGCCTCAGAGCGTCAAGTTTCTGAACATCAACCAGCTATTTGACATTTATTTGGTTGACCTTTACTTGAAAAGGAGGGGGACGATCGCATGCAGGACACGGTCAGCAGCGAATATCCGGTGTTCGAGGTATTTGTACAAAAGGAGCCATTGGGGTTCCATACCAATGTTGGGAGCTTGCGAGCGGCAAACCCAGAGTTGGCGTTACAGATGGCACGGGAAACGTTTTTCCGTCGGGAAAATGCGTATGATATCTGGGTTGTGCCTCAAGACTGCATATTTGGCACTGCCCACGATGAAGCTCATTTACCGGTGTCTGGGTTAGATAAGGGGTATCGACTGCCGGGCGGGTACGACAACGCGTCTCATTGGAAAAAATTTCGGGCCAAGGCTATGACCATCGAAGAAGTAGCCGAGGATATGCGATCCTGAAAATCGAATTTATGGCAAATCGGAGGAGGAACAATACCGTGGCAAATCTCGGGGAGTCCGAAACCCGTGCGTTAATCCAGTTGATTAAGCCCATCGCCGATGATGAGTGGATTGTGGGACATCGGGGCTCGGAGTGGTTGGCTCTGACACCGGATTTGGAAGAAGACTTGGCCTTTAGCTCGATTAGCCAAGATGAATTGGGACACGCGCAATTTTACTACGAACTGCTGCATTCTCTAGGACTGCCTTCAGCAGACGAGTTGGTCTATTTGCGGCCAGCCTCAGGTTGGACCAATGCTCAAGTGCTAGAGACGCCCAATCAGGACTGGGCGCATACCGTGGCTCTTCGGTATCTCTATGAGATACTTGACGATATCCGCCATGAGGCACTCTTGGGATCTTGGTATCAACCTCTGACGGATGGAGTGCGAAAGATTAGGATGGAAGAAAAATACCATCTGCAACATTTCGCGACCGGGTTCGAGTTGCTGGCCACCGGAACTGAGTTATCACGGCAGCGTTTGATCGAGGGGATAGCTGACATTTGGCCCCGACTAGGCGACCTTTTTGCCTGGGGTGGTTCGGAGGAATTTCTCGAAAAATTGGGACTCCCCAATTTGGCACAAGCACAGCTGCGGCACAGCTGGACCACTCGGATGGAAAAAACTTTTCACGACTTAGAGTTGCCGTGGCCAGGGCCGATGCCGGGAGTGAACGTTAACGGGCGCAATGGCGAACACTCCCAAAATTTGTCAAATTTGCTTGACGTGATGACTGAAGTGCGCCAAATCGATGTGAACTCGCCTTGGTAAATGACAGCGATGCAAGACCATGGATGTCATAGAGGAGCAGGGAGGATATCATGACGGTCACTCGAGAGCATGTAATGTCAGCATTAAGCCAAGTAATGGATCCGGAAATTCCGAGCCTCAGCATTGTCGATCTAGGCATGGTCGGGGATGTGATGATTGACGGAGATTCGGTCAGAGTGGATTTGATCCCTACGTTTTTGGGTTGTCCGGCACTGGACTTAATCCAACGAAATGTGGAACGGGCTCTTTCTGAAACTTCCGTGACCGTGCGTTGGGTTCACGAGCGCCCTTGGAGTTCCTCCATGATCTCCCGCCGCGGACGTCAAGCATTGACCGAATGGGGGGTGGCTCCACCCTCGGATACTGAAGAAGTGGTGTGCCCATTTTGTGGATCCTGCAACACGAGTCATCAGAGCCCGTTTGGGCACAGTTTGTGCAAAGCTTTATATTATTGTCAGGACTGCTCACAGCCTTTCGAGAAAATCAAAACCATTTAATCGTTGTCATACTTCCCGTAGTGCCAGCGAAATGGGTTGGTTTTAGGCGCATAAGATAGGAAAAGGGGACAGGTACGGCATGATATTGGATTTGGCGACGGAAACCGCTTCCCGTTCTGATTTGGAAGCGTTGCAGTTGGATCGTTTGCAAAAGACGGTGAGGCACATGTATGACCATGTACCTTTTTACCGTCAGGAGATGGAGAAAGCGCAGGTAAAAGCTTCGGATATTACCAGTTTAGAGGACTTAGTTCGGCTTCCTTTTATGCGAAAGGACCACTTGCGTGACAACTACCCTTTCGGGCTCATTGCGGTGCCCTTGGACCAAGTGGTGCGATTTCATGCGTCATCTGGCACTCGCGGCAAGCCTACTGTCGTGGCATATACCAAAGGCGATATCGAACGGTGGTCACGGATTGTCGCCAGAGCAGTTGCGTGTGCAGGGGGAAGACCCGGTGATCGATTCCACAATGCGTACGGGTATGGCCTGTTCACTGGAGGACTGGGCCTTCACTATGGTATTGAAGAGTTAGGCGCGGCGGTCATTCCGATCTCGGGAGGCAATACCCCCAGGCAAATTCTGGTGATTCAAGACTTTGCCCCTCGTGGTATTGCGGGCACTCCTTCCTACGTGCTAAACATTGCTGACGAGATGAGGAAAATGGGTTTAGATCCGCGCAAAACGAGTTTGGATTATGGCATCTTAGGCGCCGAACCCTGGAGCGAAGCCCTGCGGCAGGAAATAGAAGAGGCTTTAGCCATTAAGGCTATGGACATTTACGGGCTAAGTGAGGTCCTCGGTCCAGGCGTGGCCATGGAGTGCATTGAGGCACAAAATGGACTCCATATTGCAGAAGACCATTTTCTGCCGGAGATTGTCGCCAACGC
>JAKAAL010000238.1 GCA_021802375.1 Bacillota bacterium
TCATAGATTTTCGCATGATCGTCGCTCCTTTTTCTCGCCGTATTCGACAGCCACTTATTCGCCATCTCATACGAAAATTCCTTCAATAAGACAGAGTTTCCCATAATTTGACATACTCCCCAAATTTCTTGATTCTAGCAGTCGCAGTGCGCCCTGTTTGGGTCCAACCTGTTCCCTCCATCGGCACTCTCTTCACTCAATCGGAATTTTTCAACGGAGTTTCGGGGCCGACACAAGAACCTGTCCATCCGAACTCAATCTGAAAAGTGATTACCGCTTACATGAATGTCGCTATTTTCTTTGTGGATCCGAATTTCTCGCCCAATTACTAACCCAGAGTAAATTCAATGCCTTTGGTCTTCATTATCGGATCACTGGGGACATAGCTAAAAACCCGTGGATCAACTGCATGTCATCATCGCAAGAAATCCGATGCAATGTATAGGATATTCATCACAAGTATAGCGAGTTGACATTCATATTGTCTGTCATCTTGCCGACATTTTTCCCGATATTTCATCTCGCGCCGAAGAATCTTAGTATTTATGATGGGTGCACCGTCTGGATCTCAGCCGGCTCGTCTCAAATCCTCCATATATACCGCGGCCTGTGTAGGGCGATTCTTCACAACTAAGGTATCGGCTCAAGCACTTCCACGCATCGTTCAGAGGCATAGAGCCGTACATGCATTCCTGACGGGATCGTGTGCGTGATCCGTTCAGAAAACTGATCCATGACCGCGATATGAGCCGCAACACACCCTTGCACCATCACAGGATTCGTTAACTCAAATAAGATCGCTAACGGAGCCAAACCTCGTCCGGCTAAATCTAAAAATGCCCACCCGGCGGCCACTCCTCCTTTCGCCCCAGCGAAGATGAGAATTTTTCCGACAATACTCTGTCCGTACAATGAATGACCTCGACGCGTTATGACGCCCGTGGTCCGATGGAGGTCGTAGCGAGGACTAAAGGATTCGGATGACACTAAAGTCAATCCTTCGACATTCGGACCTAATGCGCGTTGACAATGGATGATCCGATGATTAGTCACTATACGGTACCACCTTTCCCGTTAACGCGCTGCGAATGCAATCGTCAGTTGTTCGCAATACGGGAATGTAATCATAGCAACCAATGATATTCGCCACTTTAGCAGAATTTGTCACAACCGTCCGCCAACCCCATTTCTTTTGGATGGTATCAAGTGTCATTAAATAGAAGCATACCCCCTGAAGAACTAAACCACCTGCCTTTTGAATACGGTCGATGTAACCCAATTGCTTGGCAATACTGTAACATCCATGGCTTGTTGTGACAATGAGCTGTGTGTTGGAATTTACCGTTTTTCCATCAAGAAATTCCGAGAGTTTCTTCAGTTCGAACAAGGACTGCTGCGGCCCACTGAAGACGACGACGTCGGCTTGCGAGCTCTCCGGAGAATACGACCGATAGACCTCCATGATCTCAGCACGGGTTATTCGGATCTCAGAACGTAAGGAATCACGCGGCCACGCACACGTGGTCAGGAATTCTGGAGTGTGTCCTACGATGCCGTAAAGAGCAACCGACCCATAGCTCGCTAACGCAGCGGCAAGATGCTTGAGCTGATCCGATGAGAATGGGCCAGATAACCCTTGCAGGACAGGCACATCCCAGTAGTTTTTCACGTAATTGCCCACATAGGCTCCAAGCGCCCCCCAATCCGCATAATCGTCTAAAGGCGTGTTGACCGTCACTAAGACAGTTCCCCGTCTATTGACATCGACATGAAAGCCGTACCGCGGCACCCTGCCCGTTAACGCAGCAGCCAATGAAGCAGTTCCCGCTTCGAAATTCGACCGCGCTCCAAAAATGCTGTTAGCATAGCACACGGCTCCCGTATCACCCCAGGCCACATGTTCCCCATAGTGCGGCTGGTAGAAACTCTGATGCGGTAGACAGCTATTCGTAGTCATTGCTCCCATTGAGGCCAACATGTGAGAGACCTCCATTTGCTGGGCCACCAAGCTTGGATCCTGTCCTAAAAACATCGCGTAATCCGGATCCGTAAACTGAATATCCGTCGTGGTAGGCACGCGAAATTTAACGCCAGACTCGAACATCCCCCGAAGTAAACTCTGTCCGGTGTCTCCCATGACTTCCATATCGACGAGAATGTGCGCGTGTGACACAGGTTGAAATCTATCCGCTCCAAAATAGCTGCCTGTAGCCATTTGCATTTCCATAGCCCACTGGATACTTTCTCCAAACTGTCCCGCTAACATGGCTTCCTCTTCCGCTGTAAGAATCATTGATATCGACGCCTCTTTTCTGTTATGGATAGGAATGCTATGATACATGTGAAAAAAGCTTAGCTAGAAACAAGGTGTACCAGGATGATCGAGAGTTTGGATCAAGATGGTCGGAAGGCGCACTCGCGGCTGATTGAAACCTTTCATGCATTAGGCACTCTTCATACGTACGCCAAAAAGGCCACGATATTTCTGACAGGAGACAACCCGGATTATGTTTATTTGGTGGCGAGTGGCCTGGTGAAGGTGGCTTCCTCAACGATCGAGGGAAAAGATATTACGTTTTTTTTGCGCAGCGTCGGTGACGTGTTCGGCTTCTCGGAAATTTTGCTTGATCAGCCCCGTCAGCGTCTGGCGCAAACACTTAAGCCCTCCAGTCTCTGGAGTCTTCCGCGCACCGTGTTTAGTCATCTCCTTCATTCAGAACCGTCTTTCATGCTCGCATTGTTGCGCATATCATCATTGCGCTTGCTTAAAACCCAGGAAACCGTAGAAGCACTGGTTGGCCATTCCGTAGCGTGGAGATTAGGACATTTCCTGCTCCAAGGAGCTCAAGTCAACGAAGACGGTCAAATCGGCATCTCGCTAAATGTAACCCATGCTGAAATCGCACGGCTTATCGGTGCCAGTCGCCAATCCGTCACGGAACAGCTGAACCGTTGGATTTCCTTAGGCATCATTCACTGGCGTGGCAAAGCTCTCATTATTCTTCACCCAGATGCTTTGACCACTGACTTTTAATAGCACTAACAACTTGTTGCCTCTTCGCCGTTCGTTGGCCCCAGTGTACTTAATTAAGAAACGCTCGTTCCATCCGTTGTGAGCAGAACCGTTGTGTACTCTTCCACCACCTCCGCTTGGGGTTTTGCGGTCGCCAAGCTCACTATGATGGTCACAATGGTGTTGAGGGCCACCCCGATTAGTCCAGCATTGACTCCTCCCACTGGGTCATGATGAGTAAGCACTAAGATGCTTACGAGAGCCACTCCAGAAAACGCCCCGGAAAACGCACCCCAACCCGTTACACGCCTCCACGCGAAAGCTAGTACAACGGCGGGAAAGAACTGCGTCATACCGTCATACAGAAGTAAAAGCGGAACCAAACCCGTGGGAGCCGCAAGTGTAAAGAACAGGCCGATGGCTACCAAGACAACCACCACGATCCGTGATACCTTGACGACTTCACTATCGGGCGCTGCGCGTTTGAATAAAGATTGGTAAATATTCTGACTAAAAATCGTTGCTGCGGCAAGAACGATGATCGACGCAGGAACGATGGCCGTGAGTGCGCCAGCAGATCCCACTAGCGCGACTAATGTCGGTGGATGGGTTTTGACGGTCAAGTCCAGCAAGCTGTAGTTGCCCCCGTTGGACAGATGAGGTAACAAAAGCACTGCAGCAAAACCAATGATGAACATTAAGAGCAAGGCAACCTGATAAAAGGGTAGGAAAATCGCATTACGCCGAATGACCTTATCGCTACGCACTGAATACAGTGAAGGCCACGCATGCGGGAACATGGAAAAGCCCATTCCCGTCAATAGCATAGTGGACATGAACCACAATACCCCATTGATTTTAGTATGTCCAGGAAGGATGAGATAGTGAGGATGTTCGACAATCATCTTGTGAAATAATGGGCCAATTCCTCCAAAATAAATGGCCGGTATACCAAAACCAAGAAATAGGACGGTAACAATCATGAGCACATTTTTGATGACACGTGACCAAGTAGTACCGCGGATACCGCTTACGTTAATGAAGTTAACGACCAACAGGAAGGACACAATCATAGCCAATGCAGGCGACACGGTACCGTAGCTCATGATTTTGACGATTGCTCCGAGGCCAACCAGTTGCAGTCGAATGTAAGGAATCAAAAACACGATTCCAATCACGGCTACCAAAGTGGTCAGCCATCGATTTTGGAACCGGTGTTGGAAAAAATCAGGTTGGGTCACGAATCCGTGTCGCTTTGCCATATGCCATACCATTGGTTGCACATAATAATAGTTCAAGGCAAAGCCTAACGTACCGTAGACCAAAATATAAAACGCCGGGGTACCATTGGCGTACGCATAGCCGCTTGCTCCCAAGAAGGTAAAAGTCGTGTATATTTCCCCTCCCATGAGAAACCAGATCAGTCCAGAACCCAAACGGCGACCACCGACTGTCCATTCTTCCAACCGCACCGTGACACGATGACCAGTGATAATTCCTACCACACTAGTCACCAGAATGACGCCGAACATGATGGCCACACTTACTGTTCTCCTACTCACCCCTTCTTTCCTCCCTCTAACCAATATGCCACCCCAACACAAGCAGGGGTTAAGAGAACCCAGGACACGACAAAAAGAATGGCAATCCCAACACTACTGGATAAATGCGATTAACCACGGGGGCAAATCCTATAATTGCGATTAAGAGCATGACCACAAATGCCATTCCTTTGCGTCGAGCCACCAAAATTCGTGGCTTCATAATTGTCCTCCTCGGTATTAAAAAACGGCGGCGGCAGAACAAACAGGAACACACATCTAAGATTATTCATGTCTTAGGAACTGCTATTATTGTTAGGAACTGGGAGTAACACAGCGATCACGTATCAGTCCTCATGCCATGCCGTTTCAGGAGCTGGTGGGCCTGCCGTTTGCGTGGGTGATGACCGCATGTTATTCTCCACCACGGTTTGCATTGGCCTCCCCTGACGCCAATTCCCTCAACTCCAGCGCTCAATCGCAGTCATCTTAATCACGTGTGAGTGGAAATATGTACCTGATGCACAAGCCCTGTAGGATGATACTTACGCTGATGGTTATCTTTGCGATATCATCCGGCGCCATTCTTTGTGTACTGATTGAAGGAGATTTTCATCCGTGAGGAGATCCAATCCCGTTCGAGCAAGGGCTTTCGCCGCCAATAAGGCCACTTCAAATGCCTCTGAGCTCCCCGCTTTCTCAGCAAACTCCTTACTGTGATTTACCACGTTGTCGGATGTGATTCGGAGAACGGGATGAATGACTGGAATCCGGTATGAGACATTGCCTAAATCGGTGGAGCCATTCCGCTGCCCCTTCAATTTCTCAACGTCCGCTCCTAAAGCTGCGGCATGCTCGCCGAACACCGTGGATAAGATCTCGTTGACTCGGATTGGCTCATACTGGGGCACGGTAGGATGAATGGTCAACTGAGCACCGGTGGCGAGCGCCGCGCCCCGTGCACAATTCTCGACACGTTGGCGCATGTTCTCTAATTCATCTAACGTGGCAGCCCGAACCAAAAACTCGGCCGAGGCAAAGTCAGGCACGACGTTGGCCGCGTCGCCTCCTCGAATGATAATGCCATGGACCCGTGTTGTTTGAGGCATGTGCTGGCGTAAGGCATTGATGCCCTGAAATGTGAGTAGCACGGCCTCCAAGGCGTTAATACCGCGTTCAGGAGATACCGCCGCATGCGCTGCACGACCGTGAAAATCGAAACGATACCCTACAATCCCCAAGTTCCTCAGAGCCATCACGGTTTCATTCCCCGGATGGAACATCAAGGCAGCGTCAACGTTCTCAAACGTCCCCTGTTCCAATAATCTGATCTTCCCCCCACCTCCTTCCTCCGCAGGGCAACCAATCACCAAAACTTGTCCTTTCCCTTGATATTCTTCCGCTAATGCCAATCCCGCTCCTAGAGACGCTGTAGCGATTAGATTATGCCCACAAGCATGCCCAATTTTAGGAAGGGCATCATACTCAGCTAAAAAGGCAATCGTCGGTCGGTCATTGCCTTTAGTGGCTACGAAGCTGGTAGGAACCCCCCCGGCCCCTTCTTGTATACCAAAACCGTTATCTCGCAATTCCGACACTAACCGGGAAGCCGCTGTAACCTCCGTGAAATTTGTTTCGGGATGCGCATGGATGAACGTGTTCACACGCCATAGTCGGTCCCGCAGTGCTTCAATACGGTGATCCAAGGATTCATAGGACATGCGTTCGATCCCCCTCAGATTTGTCCGGCAGTCTTTCCGCTCAACTCATCGGCTCACACAACGTGTTCACTCCTGTCTTTGTCCGCAAAGTTTCCAAGAGGAGTACGTCCTCTGGGGATACGTTGCCGATATTCACGTGTGCTCCAAACTTTTCCAACAGCCAGAGGTCTAACCCGATAAGTTGATGTTGGTGTATGTTGGGGATCCACCGTCCAGGCAATTCAAAAATCAATGCGTTGATATCTACCGTGGCAACAAACCGTTCGGCAATATCTTCTAAGAAAGTCCCCTCGTGAAACAGTTCCGCTGCTTCAACAAACACTTTCCA
>JAKAAL010000239.1 GCA_021802375.1 Bacillota bacterium
GATCCATTGGTATTAAACGATGGAATGAGGGTGAGAGGAGGTTCTATTATGGCCTTTGTGGAGACCGTGTTCTTGACCGCAGTCCCACTCTTTGTGGCAGTCGTCGTCATATTGGCGGTAACGCTTTTGAAGGATTATTCCTTTTGATCATTAGTCGTCGTCACGCGCATGTCCCTTTTTACGCTCGCCAATTCCGACAATAGTCACGAGGATTAGGGCAGCTACGAAGATTAGGGCGGAAATGAGCGTGAAGTTCATGAAGGGCCCTCCTTTTGACAAAAAACGAATGATGGCATGCGTACGATATTGTAGCGTAAAGGGTGGCCGGTGACGAGACATAAAGGGGCTTGTCATGAGTGATTTGGTATGGACATATCTGGGGTTACTGGCGTCTTCAGTTAGTGGTGCTTTTTTATTTTTCGGGTTCGCGCTATTTGGTCCCCCCAAGCGCCGACCAGGTAAGTCTGGCGCTGTAACGCTGCCACGAAAAACCTTGCCATTTCGATGGGTCAGCCTGCATGTGATCTTGGCGACCGTTACCTTGGGGCTTTTCACGATGACCGTGATCACGATGCCGGGCCACTAGGCTTGGGATCCGTTGCCTGCGTCTAAATCTTTCCCGTTGCACCCTCGGCTCGGTGTTCGAAAGGAAGCGCTCTTTCTCATGACGTACTGGATTTACGTGGCTTATGGAACATATCTGGTGACCTATTTAACGGGGTTAAGTTTTTATTTCCGGTTTGATGCGAAAAGGCGTCCCTTGCGTCGTCGATTGTTGGGGCTACACCTTGTCATGGCCGTGCTAACCTTTATTACGTTGACTTCTGCGATGGCGATTTATGCCTTTCCAAGTGCCACCTCGCGACCGCAAACCAGCCGTCGCTCGACCATGTGGTACGATGCACGACAACATCGCGCTGAGCTCAAGCAATATCAGGCAACCCACTCCGGTAACTTGCCTACCGGACTCGGGCAGTGAGATAGATGAAGGCAGGCGGGGAGATGTTTTATGACTAAACTCTGGACAGAATCGTGGGAGCGTTCATGGACCTATTGGCAAAGTGCTTGGAAAAAGAACTGGCTGGTACCCATGGGCGTCGCCGCAATCGCTTTGGCGTTGTGGTCTCTTGTAAATCCGGCCGTGGTCCCGTTTCTATTCTTTCGGATCCAACCGATTAACGATCCGATTATTGGGATCGCATTTAACCATAATCTATGGGCTCTCTCGGCCTCATGGGGACGGATCCTCGTTAGCAGTGTGGTGTTAATGGGCGTCGGAATCTGGATCAGTCAGCGTATCGTTGGCAGTACGCTTACGTCTCGGGTCCGTGCCTCGGCGAGTATTATGGCCGGTTTTCTGTTGATGCTGTCGTGGGCCGCGCTGGCGATTATGGGGGTGCCGATTTTTCCTGGAAAGGGGCATCCCGGACTAAATATAGGGATTACGGGCCTGTTGGTGATTGCGATTTTACCGATGATGTTTTGGTGGTGGCCATGGCGGGTAGAAAATCCAACAGGATCCGTCAGAGATTTCTTTGGATGGTTCGGCACCTTTCTACTTGAAAAACTGCTGATGGCATGGGCGTGGTTGTTAGGGATAGCGGTCGCCGAGATGTTAGCAGCAGGAATGGCATGGACCACATTTTCACCGTTCGTCGGCATGGTTGTGCTATCCGGGATATCGATAGGGTTATGCGGGTTTATGTGGAAGACGGCTCGTTTCTACGTTTCTGGCGTCCGGGATGAACAACCGGTGAAGCCGGCACGTGACACGGTAATCCTGGACTGAATCCGAGCTCGAAGAAAAAAGTGGGGATTTTGGAAGGATATTGTGAAGTGTTGTCGAAGTCTATTATGGTTTTCAATATTTCCTGAGAGGAGGTAGAATCGTTGGACGAGCGGCAGGATTCGCGCCAAGATGAATCATCGGTAGCATTGCCTAACTGGAGTCGCCGGAAATTTATCCTAGGAAGTACCGGGATTGCGGTGGCAGGCATGGCCGCATTATGGGCTCGTACGCCAATTGTCAGTGCGGCACGCGGGGTATTTGGATCTCCTGTGGACACCGGACTTATTCATGTCTACCAAGAAGATTTTTACTTTGTGCCAAATTACATGACATGGCAAGTGGGAAACAAGATGACCATGCGGCTACATAACATGAGCACAACGCGGTGGCACGAGATGCAAATTGGCCGCCATGTGAGTCACGAGAACACGGTATTTGGAACGTTGACGGCCGATGGTTTTACCGAGGACTTCTGGGCTGGCGTACCGGTAACCTTCAGTAATCCGTACAAAATCGACAACTTAGTGTACAACAAGGCGATTCCGACCTTTATTGGACCCAAGTCCGAATACAAGTTGACGACCGGGGGTTCTTTTAGCCCGACACTTAAACCCGGCGGGCATATTGATATTACGTTCGTGGTGCCTGACAAGCCCGGCATTTGGCAATACGGGTGTTTCGTGCAAAACGCCGCGCATTGGCGGTTTGGGATGCGCGGTACGCTGAATGTGATCAAGGCCTAGGGGTGTCTCACGTGGGGCATTTCCAGGCTTTAGTACACTAAATGTTCGAAGAAAGGAGGCGATTCCTCATGGGAAGCCTTGTGGTGTTTGGAATACTATGGGTGGTGGGCTCATTGCTGGGCGAATGGGGAGCCACCGCTTGGATTAATTCCGCGCCAAACGGCGCGGGGCCTTATTTCGGAACAGCGTCCAACCTCGGGATAGTCGGCGTGCACGCCTTCGACTTTTTAGTATGGGTGGCCGTCCCGATTTTTGTCTTTGTAGTACTCATGATCGTGTTTGCGATGGTGAAATTTCGCGCCGGTCGGGGCGAGAAGCTGACTGAGGCTCCGTCTCAAGTGCGAAACAATAAAGTCTTTGTCGGAACCTGGATCCTCATTAGTATCCTGTTGAACATCCTGATTTGGCTACACCCCAATGCGAGTGGCTTAGAGCAGGTATTTGCCGCGCAATTGCCGTCCAATAACCAAAAGCCTCTGGTGGTGGATGTGACTGCGCGCCAATGGGAGTGGATCTTCAGCTATCCTCAGTATCACATCACGCAATCGTTGAATGCGAATGGACAAGACACCTTGTACATGCCGGTCAATCGGCCGGTTGAGTTTGTCTTGCGATCGTATGATCCGTTTCACAGTTATGCACATCAGGTCGATGTCATCCATGGCTTTTGGATTCCGGCATTTGGCGTGAAGATGGATGTCATTCCCGGCGAAACCCGGGTTCTTTATCTCACCGCCACCCAGTTGCTTTCCACCGAAAGTAATCCAATGGCGCGCGTCCAGTGCTCTGAGGTCTGTGGACCGGGTCATCCGTACATGGAGGCCAACTTGCACGTCGTGACCGGATCCCAATTTGCTGCGTGGGCTAAAGCGCAGGCTGCAAATGGGTAACGACCGCGCGATTTATGTCCAAAATAAGGTGTTTTAGAGGAGGTTACAGTCATGGCACAACCCTTAACCAAGGGCGAGTCGGCACCGAAGCCGAGACCAGTGGCACCTTTGCCTCCGGTATTGCGTGGGTTCCTGTGGGCGGCGATCGGATTCGTTCTGCTTGCAGCGATGGCGGCATGGCTCGATCCGAGCCCTGTCAGTCCCTATCTTACGGCGGTCGGTGCCATAGCAGGCTGGTTCGGAGCCGTCATTGGTTGGCTTTTGGGTATCGGCGGATACGAGCATATCGTCAAGCCTATGATGGGATTTCCAGCGCCTCCGGTGAGGACCTCGGGCTGGCGCCGATACTACGAATATGCGCTGGATCATAAGGTGATTGGCCTTCAATATCTTGGGGCCTCAACCGGAACATTTTTTATCGCGGGTCTCATCGCGATGGCGATGCGCTTTCAGTTGATGAGCTATCGGCCGACCCTGTTCCATTACCCGCAAGACTATCTCAATGCGGTGGGCATCCATGGGACCTTAATGATGTTTACCGTGGCGACGGTTGCCATGGTCGGGGGGCTCGGCAACTATTTTGTGCCGCTGATGATCGGTACGCGGGAGACCATGTTTCCAAAGGCCTCCGGACTATCGGTGTGGCTCGTGCCGTTAGGCGTGTTGACCGTGGCGATGTCCCCGTTGTTGGGACAATGGACGACCGGATGGCGGGGCTATGAGCCGCTGGCCGCTTCGGATGGCAGTGGACTACTTTATTACTACATGGGAGTCTTTGCGCTGACCACGTCGTCCTTGATTGTGGCCATCAATTTGACGGCCACGATTCTCTTTAAGCGGACCAAAGGCATGACCTGGAATCGCCTTCCCTTATTTGCCTGGGGGATTCTTACGGTCTCTCTTTTGAACATCATCTGGCTTCCAGAGATTCAAACGACGTTTGTTTTAGGAATGTTAGACAAAGTTATGCCGCTTAATCTCTTTAACGTGTTTGGACAACCTCTGGGATATGAGTATTTGTTCTGGTTGTTTGGACATCCCGAGGTTTACATCGTTGTATTGCCCGCCTTGGCGATCTGGAGCGAGATCATTCCGGTGATGGGAAGAAAGTCGCTATTTGCCCGACCGATTGCTGTACTTGGGCTAGTGTTTGTGATGTTGTTGTCCGGAATGGTGTGGGCCCATCACATGTTTACCATGATGCGCTACAGTGAGATGTTGCCGTTTTCGTTCTTCACGGAAATGATTTCAATTCCCACCGGATTTGCTTACCTGGCCGTGATCGGGACGCTGTGGAACTCGCGGCTACGCCTGACAACGCCGACGCTCTTGGTTTTAATGAGCATGTTCAACTTCCTAATTGGCGGATTAACCGGACTCTTTTTGGCAGACGTTCCCGCCAACCTTCAATTACACAACACCTTCTTTGTGGTGGGGCATTTTCATTACACCATCATTGGGGGCATGGTGTTCAGTTGGATGGCTGCCATGTACTATTGGCTACCGAAGTTCTCGGGGCGAACATACAGCGAGTTCTGGGGTAAATTTGGGGCGATTTGGGTCTTTGTGGCCTTTAATGCGACCTTCCTCAACTTCTTTATCCTCGGGCTCCACGGTATGAACCGATGGGTCAGTGCCTATCCGAAGTACCTGCAACCGGAAAACTTTTGGACGTCCATTGCAGCGTTCCTTCTGGGTGCGGGGTTTGCCATCAACACGATCCATATTATTTGGGCATGGGTCAAGGGTCCCAAAGTTCGAGAGAATCCATGGGATGCCAAGACGTTGGAATGGCGGACTTCATCTCCCCCGCCCACCAAAAACTTCGACACGCTACCGGTCGTTGTGGGTAGTTTTTATACCTACGGGGAAGGCGTGCCGGATCCGGTTGAAGTTCCAGTTGCTGGGATAGATACCAAAGACTCTCGCGGCTAACGGCCTCGGAATGTTTGCCGAAAGGAGCAGTATAGGATGTCCGTGAAAAATCCCTCACCAGCCCAAGAAAATGGCCTCGAAATTAAACACTATCGGGCGGGGTTTTCGTTGTTTTTGATTAGCCAGGGAGTGGTGTTCCTGGTATTGATTGCCGTGCGTTATCTCATCGCCGGTTCGAAGGTCGGCCCCTATAGCCAGTGGTTGGGGGCCGCAGTGACCATCGTCATGTTATGGAGTGCGATCCATAATTTGATCGATGTCTCGGTCGTACCACATGTTCACGGCATGAGCGCCGCCCGCCGAAACCGCCAGACCGCCAAGCGTCCACAATGTCACGCCCCAGGGAGGGACCCCATGCGAGGCCACCACCATCGCGCAATAGGCCGTAATCATCAGCCATACCACGATGCCGGGCTTGGTTAGGGCCAAGTAATCGCGCCCTACTTCAATCCACCGCTGGGGCGTACTAAGCGCGAACGCTGTTTCATTATCGCCCGAAGGCAGGTTTTGCATCCCGTATTCCCTACCCCCTATCCGGATATTCCTGGCCCTTGTGGTTGCGTCTGCTTGACGGGGCGATCCATCGGCTTTTGGTATTCGCGGTCAAACGATAGCGCCCAATGACGAAGCAGCAAGACCATCGTGGTCATGACAACGAGTTGGAAAATCCACCAGAAAATATCCCACCAATGGGAGATACCCGGGGAATGAGGGATGCGGAAGGGAAGAGTCGGAAAAAAGTGATGCATGGTTAATCTCCTTTCTCTTGCCGATTTAGCAAAGTCGAGCTAGATTAAGAAAAACGCAATCCAAAGTGCCACCCATCCCATCGCCACGAGTGACCAAAAGCGTGAACTCGCTTCCAAGTCCCAATGACTTTCGGGTGAATAACCCACCCGCATCCCGCGCGACCGCGCGGCGAATAGTACAAAGAGCCCCAATAGGTCGTAAAATAGCCAAAATCCCGTAGCCGCCCAGAAAACTTCGAGCGATGGCATCTTGATGGGATACCCACCTGCCCGAACGCCAATCCACGTAAGAATAACCAAGACAAAGGCTAACGCCCCAAGCCAAAAAGCTCCGTGTAGTCGCTTTAGTATGGCTTCATGGTCTCCCTGTTCAGCCGCCATATTGGCACGCTTGGCCTGAATCGCACTCCATAACATGACGATGGTCACTGCGGCCCCCAACCACTGGCTATAGGGGCCGACCTTCGAACCGGCGATGAGATAACGCACGGCA
>JAKAAL010000240.1 GCA_021802375.1 Bacillota bacterium
CGGTGCGAGGAGCTAACTTTTCAAGTGTTTATGCTATGAACGGTCTGACAGGGAAAATCTTGTGGCGATTTGACACGGCTGGGGAGGCCATGCCCACGCCGGTTTATCATCGAGGTAATCTCTATTTTAGCACCGGCGATGGACACCTCTATGCTTTAAACGCCCAAACGGGGCAACTCCTGTCGTCGTTTACCAATCCGGGCTTTAGTAGCATGTCGTCGGCTAATTGGTACATTCCCACGGCAGGTCCCTTCCGAGGCCAGTTCTTGATTGTATACGGGACACAGGACCCTAACTATCTGATGGCAGTCGACGAATCTAATCCATCCGCTCCACGGTTGGCTTGGGATTACATCGTGCCGAATTCCATCAATACCGGGCTAGGCGATGTCCCCCCGGTCGTGGATCCAAAGCGCGGACTCGTGTTAACCGACGCCCTCGTGAACGATGTGGCCGCCGGTGGGACCAAGGCGAAACCGATCCTCAACGTGGACGTCTTTGCCGTCAACGCCAATACCGGACAGTTGTTGTGGAGCCACCTCGGTGGTAATGGGCTCGTGGCTAAGCCCGTTGCCTTTAAAGGTAGTGTCCCAATGGTGCACCACGGAAATCTCTATGTGGGGGATCTACTTAACGAAACCTATCAGTCCTATCGCGAAACCACTGGCCAGTTGCGGTGGGCTACCTCACTCAATATCCCGGGCGAAGTGAATCAGCCGCGTGGAGGTGGCGTTTATTATGATCACCATGTCTTAATTGCCGAAGGCCAACACATCTTTACATTAAATCCCTCAACTGGCGCCATCGACAACAATTTCGCCGCAAAGGGCTTTTATTTCGGAGTGTGGGGCATTCCATCGCCGGTCATTGTCGATAACGAAATGTATATCGGCTCAATTTCTGGATGGATCTTTGCCGCACCGGCACATTACTTAATGACCCATGCCGGAGGACCCGCAGCTCTACCGTCAGCTCCGTCTACCGTACCCGTTCCTCCGAAAGCGCCAAGCTACTATAATCCCGCCGCGTTGCCGGTATCGGACCATTCCACGCTATTCCCTACAGTATGGACCAGTTACGCGGAAAACGAGCAGCATAACGGCGTGTATGCGAGCAGCCTTAACGGACTCACGTGGAAAACTAAGCTCGCACGGGGTCTCTTACTAACCAGCAAGCCTCGGGATCAATCCATTTTCGGCACCCGCGTTGCCTCCGTTATGACGGATCTCGCCGTGGGCGTTGGTTCGGGGGTAACTCCTGCCAATGGCATCCTCTATGTTGGCGACAATCGTGACCGAGTGTATGCCTTAAATGCCGAAACTGGCCAACCGATCTGGATTTTTAAGACTTCAAATGCCGACTTTGGCCAACCGCTTGTCACGCCCAACGCCATCATCGTGAGCGCAGGTGACCCGTGGTTCAATTTTGCAGCGGTTCAGGATTTCGCCAGCGGAAATCCTGCGGTTCATCTCGGGGCTAGTTTTCAGAACATCCACGCCTTAAATCCTCTAACAGGCCAAGAACTGTGGACGTTTTATACGCGAGGGACGGATATGATGACGCCCCTTTATTGGCATGGGAATGTGTATTGGGTTAACGGAGACGGTCATGTCTGGGCTTTGAACGCGACCACAGGTAAACCGATCGCTCCCTTCGTCAACGCCAGCGGGGATCCGACCCTCTCGCTCGGAGGATTTAACACCATCAACTCCGCTACGCTCGCCGTTACGGCCGATGGCGCTCCCATTATGGTGGTAGGCACCGCCCAGCCTGGAAAACTATACGGTATTAATCTTAATACCGATCAGGTCGTGTGGACGCAAAGTCTCGCTCAATATGCCTTGTATTCGAGTGGTTTCGGCGACGTGACTCCCGCATACGACCCCGCTAACGGCTTGGTCATCGCGGATGTCTTAGTTAATCCGACTAAGAATGGCACGCAAGCCACGGAGATGGCCTATGCCATCAATCCTGCCACCGGATCCGTGCGATGGACTCAATTACTCGGAACCGGTGCGATTCCGGATGGTTTCACCGGGTCGGTTCCGATGATTCACTCCGGGACCATCTACATCGGCAATCCACTTACCCACACGGAAACCGCCTTGAAGGCTTTAAGCGGGGCGATCATCTGGTCGAAGACCATAGGCGTACCGATTGAAGCGCCCGGTGCCATCATCAACAACACGTTGGTAGTTGCCGGAGGAGCCGATCTTATTGCGTTGAACGCAACCAGCGGTCAGATGCTCCACACATTAACGGTGGGCGGGGATTTCATCGACAACAATCCCTCGGTTGTGGGAAAAACGTTGTATATTGGTAACGCCTGGGGGTGGGCATTGGCCATTCCCCTGTCCGCGATTGTCTAACGCTTGCGATCACGGGTCAAGTCTCTCGTCCTAAGAGGCTTGACCTTTCCTTGCCGACAGTCTTATCCTGCGTTGATGTAGCGCCAGTAATCCATTTTTTCTTTCTTTGTTCATCATGTCCCGGATTATTAGGTATGGTGTGGCCGCCGTCCTTTTCTTGGTGGGGCGCCTCCCCCAACCGTTGCCTCGAAATCCAAGTGAGCCGTAAGAGCGTAGAAAAAAGCCTCTCATTGCTGTGATCACGGGGCGATCCCTGCTCGTGAAGGTTGCCGCTTAGCCGATCTCGGGTGGCGGGTCCATGGGTTCCACCGTAACCCCTGCTTGGTGCCAACAATCGACCGAAGCCAATAAAATTTGGGAGACCTCTCATTTGATGGGAGCTCGTGCTATGCGCCATGCTTACGACAGGGTCTTTGTTGTCTTAGTGCATGATGCCATAGGATACACCGAGCGCCAGTACGAAACTGGCAGCGCTGACCCACACCACGGGAGAGCGATACCGATGCGCCTCTTGGGCGGGCCCACCGGACGTGTGCCTGTGCGCTCCATCATCATGACCAGATTCATGCATCTCGTGGCTCGCCATGTGATGACTGGCCCCCTGGCCAGCAGTGGACATGAGACCATGTTTCAATTTGCGTGCGACAAGCCACCAATTAAACGGATAGGCCACGATCGCCCCCGCCACAAGGGACGCCGACATCATTAACCAGAAGTCGCCGTGTGCGGGATCCGCCGCCCGGGCATCCATCCGCATCCAAAAAACCATAACCAGAGCCATTCCGGTCATGACCCCGTTCATCGAGATCCATTCGGGCATGAACATGGAACGGACCGCCTTGAGGTACGACCCTCCCGCCATATCTTTCATGAATAGCGCTTGAAAGATAAGCCACCCGACCAAAAATCCTGCCGCATATTCTAGGACAATTTCGAGGGTCGGGTCCACCCGAGATAGGAGCCACGGCGTGATCACCGCGATTCCTACGATCCCGACACTGTCGCCCGACACACAATGAAAGGTGGATCCCACAACCTGCTTCCAACGCGGAGCAATATACGCCTCATGAGTGCCGGGCAAGGGTTCCCGCACCGTGAGGACATACATCAAGGCCCCCAAAGGACCCATGAAGGCCACGATCAGCACAAACCCCACGTGCATCGTGAGGTCAATCGGCGCCTGATGCCAATCCGCCACCACGAAGATGACGGACAACCCCGAGAGAATCCACCACAAGATCACCGCGCTGGTCAATTTACTGCCGCCCTCAGCACTGCATTACCCCCCATCGTGATAAGCACCATCATTGCCCAATTAAATGGGATCTCAGTGGCCGTATGCGTGCCCAAAAATTTGCCGGGCGATTCGACTCAACCCGACTCCAACCCACCCGAGATCTGGTGTGTCCAAACAGATGTCTGCCCTCTCACTGCCCGTGCTAGAATCACCGTCCCGCGTCTCCCATATGCATCCCATGATGACTCGCTGACGTCACGCAACGCATCATACGACCGGGAGCCATCCTCACCACGGGATACGATAAGGCCGAGGGAGTGTTGGTCTCCCTCGGCCTCAGGCCTTCGGCTACAAGCGTGTAGCGGGATCCGCCGCCACGTGGAGCACACCCGATTGTTCACTCAAAATCCTCGTCACGGAGGATGCACATCCGTTTCAAGTCATTTCGGGAATGTCTAAGGTGTAGTTCTTTTCACTCATATATCGCACGATCCACCTCTATGTGGTGTTAGGCGACGTCATAACCCGCAGCCTTGACGGCGGCCTTTAAATCATCCACCGATGCGTGGGTCGGGTCGTATGTTACCTCGGCCTCTTTGGCCTCCAAGTGCACCTTGGCTACCTTCACCCCATCGACACCCTTCAGTGCTTCGGTAACCGTTTTGACGCAATGCTCGCAGGTCATTCCGGTAACAGTAAACTGAGTCCGTTCCATTTTTTACACCTCCCTCAATGCGTACTTTAATAGTAACGAGTTCGTGACCACCGTCACCGAGCTCAGCGCCATAGCCGCTCCTGCAATCATGGGGGATAGGACACCGAAAGCTGCCAACGGAATCATGACCACGTTATAAAACAGCGCCCAGAAGAGGTTCTGTCGGACTTTAGCGATGGTCTTTTGGCCCACCGTTAAAGCTTGTAGCACCGCACCCACCTCAGAGCGCATGAGTGTCACCTCGGCGGTTTGGGTAGCCACGTCACTCCCACTAGCCACCGCCATGCCTACAGATGCCCGTGCTAGGGCAGGGGCGTCGTTAATCCCATCGCCGACCATTGCCACGAATTTCCCGGTAGCTTCCGATGATGCGACGAAGGTTGCCTTATCTTGCGGAGAGAGCTCTGCTTGCACCTCGGTTATGCCCACCTCTTGGGCGACCCGTACGGCCGTCGCAAGCCGATCCCCGGTCAACATGACGGAATCGATGTGACGCGCCCGTAATGCCTTGATGGCCATCTTGGCATCGGCACGGATCCGATCGGCAACAACCAAGGCCCCTAGCACCCTATCGCTCTCGGCGAGCCACACAATAGTCCGCCCCGCCTCGGCTTGACTGTCCATTTTGGTGGCGATTTCACCCGGGATCGTGACCCCGTAGGCATCCAACAACTTGGTGTTACCCAAGAGAACGGTTTCCCCGTTCAAAAACCCCACCATACCTTGGCCTTCTTCAGTATAGACATCCTCGACCGGGATGATATCCTTGGCATCAGCCGCACGTAAAATGGCTTGCGCCAACGGGTGACTCGAGGTCTCTTCAAGGGCAGCAGCAAGACCAATGAGACGCGCTTCGGTACCCGCCTCGGCCGCTACCACCTGCTCGAGCTCTGGATGACCTTCAGTAATGGTGCCTGTTTTGTCCAGAGCGACCGTCGTGACACGGGCCACCCGTTCCAACGCCTCCCCATTACGAAATAGCACACCGACTCGCGCTCCGACCCCGCTCCCGACCATTACCGCGGTCGGCGTGGCCAGTCCGAGGGAGCAAGGACAAGCGACCACCAACACCGCTACGGCCCGTAATAAAGCCACCCGCCAATCCCCCATGGCAAAGCCGGTCGCCAGCAAAGTGATGACCGCAATGCCAATCACGATCGGAACAAAGACATTGGCGATCCGATCGGCGAATTGTTGAATCGGGGCTTTGACCGCTTGCGCCTCTTCAACAGCCTGCACAATCTGCGCCAATACGGTATCTCGCCCGACTCGGGTCGCCTCCATCCGGAAGGCTCGGTCTCCCTGGTGCACGGTACCGGCCGCAACGGTCTCCGACACGGTCTTTACTTGCAGCTCGGGCTCCCCGGTCAGCATCGACTCATCAACTAGTGCCTGCCCCGTTTGCACCTGACCATCTACGGGGATATGGTCCCCCGGTCTAATTTCCAGTATTTGTCCTACAGACACCGCCTGCACCGCGACTTCTATGACCTCTCCCGAAGGATCCACCACGCGGGTAGTTTTGGGCCGCAAGGCCAAGAGTTCTTTAATGGCGGCTGACGTTCGTCCCTTGGCTATTGCTTCGAGATACTTTCCAATTAAAATTAAAGTAATGACCGTCGCCGACGTATCGAAATAGAGAGCGGCATGGGCAAACACGCCATAGACCGACACGGTTCAAGCAGCCAGCGTACCCGTCGCCACCAACACATCCATATTGGCGTTGCCGTGACGCACATTTAACCAGGCCCGTCGCGTAAAGGAAAAACCGGGTCCCCACTGCACCACACTGGCCGCACCGAACTCCATCCAGGGATTAGTAAACCACGCCGGGCCTACTCCTAAAAACATGCGAATCATGGCGACCCAGAGCGGCAACGTGAACAGTATCGAAAAGCCGAGTCGGCGCCGCGCCTCACGCGCTTCCATCTCTCGCACGTCCATCTCAACCCCGTCATCCACCAACGACGGCGAGAGTCCCCCTTGCTGCAACGCCTCCATCACGGCGTCGGGCGTACCCACTCCCCGGATCCACTCTACCGTCACGCTGCCCTTGGTAGTGTTGGTTTGCACTCGCACGACACCCTCTAAAGAGTGGGCGATGCGCTCAGCCCGTTCACGGACCGGCGCTTCTTCCAAGCCCGGCACAAGAAAGGTGCGACTTTCGGTACGGACCGCATAACCGGCTTGGCTGACCGCCGTGACGAAGTCCCGCGTGCCCACCGTATCGGCATTAAAGTGCACCTGGGCTTTTTCTAGAGCCAAGTTCACG
>JAKAAL010000241.1 GCA_021802375.1 Bacillota bacterium
TGTCAGATATCGCGCACGCATACCGGGCGGAAGCCTTCATCGACATTCGTCCAGGGTATCCTCCATTTGTAGCCGACGTTGCCTTTACCAATCATGTAGGAAGTGTGTTGGAACGGGTTTTGGGATCTCAGAAAGTCGTATGGTTGACAAACCCGTCAATGGGTGGAGAAGATTTTGCCTACATCGCCGAACGGGTAGCGGCTACCAATCTCCATGTTGGTGTGGTTGGACCTGGTTCCCAAAGTGGACTTCATTCTGCGCGGTTTATTCTAAATGAGGGCGCTATTGGCACCGGGTCTCGTGCCTTGGCTGCAGTCGCCATGTTGACCGGGTCTATATGATTAAAAAGGGAGGCTAACAATGGCTAATGATCCGGTATTGCCGCATTTAAATGCGGCAGGCGAGGTCCACATGGTCTCCGTGAGTGCGAAAGATGAGACTTTACGCAAGGCTCGCGCCCAAGGCCGGCTGCGGGCCCCCGGATTTGTATGTCAAGCGGTACGGGATGGTGCAGTGGACAAAGGGGATGTTTTGGCGGTGGCTAGGGTGGCCGCCATTATGGCAGCGAAACGGACGGCAGAGTGGATACCGCTGTGCCATCCGATACCTTTGACGGCCGTAGAAGTGTTGATTGAAATTGAGGACCAAGGCTTTTTGGTGGTTGTCGAAACTGAGACTCGGTCTGCCACCGGCGTAGAAATGGAAGCGATTACCGCGGTGACCGCCGGACTTTTAACGTTATATGACATGTTGAAAGCCCAATATCGCGGCCTTATTGTAGATGATGTCCACTTGGTGGAAAAGACCGGAGGGAAAACAGGAGATTATGTCTTCCGAGACTTCAGGACAGAGACCTACGGTGGCTATTTTAACAAGCAGTGATGCCGGGTCAAAGGGTCTGCGCCAGGATGTCTCTGGCCAGCTGTTATGGGAACGCTTGCATCTTTGGGGACAAATTGTGGATCAGGTGGTGCTTTCTGACGATGCGGAGATTTTAGAAGCCCAAATCCGAGAATGGATACGGCGGGATATACAACTGGTGGTGACCACAGGAGGGACAGGACTCGGGCCGCGTGACGTAATGCCGGAAGTGACACTCAAAGTGATTGATCGGTTGGTGCCTGGCATTGCCGAAGCGATGCGCCAAGAGTCTCTGAAGCACACCCCGATGGGCATGTTGTCGCGGGGCATCGTGGGTGTGGCGAATAGGACATTGGTAGTGAATCTTCCGGGGTCGCCCAAAGCCATTCGGGAATTGTGGCCTGTGGTCGAACCCGTACTGGGACACGCGGTAGACTTGATTGGCGGCCGCACCCGCCATGCGGATCCGGCATCATCCTAGCGCGCAAAATATGGCAAAAACGCAATTTTGGGCGACCATTGCAATGAAAAGTGAAGATAAGCGCGCGTATGGGCGTAAAATTTGGATGCTATCGCCTGATATGATTATTTGACGCGTGCTATGGTTTTGGGTAAACTCTGTATGGAAGCTTTAGCACTCACTTGATGAGAGTGCTAACAAAGTAACATAGAGGTAGGAGGGAAACACCTGTGGAAATTCGTCCATTAGCCGACCATGTGGTAGTGGAAGTGTTGTCTGAAGAAACCACGACGTCAGGGATTGTCTTGCCCGACACAGCTAAGGAGAACCCGCAGCGGGGGCGCGTGGTAGCGGTAGGTAGCGGCCGTTTGCTGGACAACGGTTCCCGGGCACCATTGGAAGTTGGCGTGCAGGATGTCGTGTTGTTCGATGAAAAACTCGCCACCAAGATTCGTGTAGAGAATCGAGAATATCGATTAGTTTCCGAATCCGACATACTGGCAGTACTAGTCCCGGCTCCCGCATTGGTTTAGCACGGGATTAAGGAACCATTTTCAGGAGGTTGTGAGTAGATGGCAAAGCAAATGATTTATGAAGAAGAGGCGCGTCGCGCTCTGGAACGTGGTGTGGACAAACTTGCCAACGCCGTGAAGGTTACTTTAGGACCTAAGGGTCGCAACGTGGTTCTGGAAAAGAAATTTGGAGCACCTCTGATTACCAACGACGGTGTCACCATTGCGCGGGAAATTGAGTTGGAAGATCCCTTCGAATCCATGGGAGCGCAGCTGGTCAAGGAAGTCGCCACCAAGACTCAGGATGTTGCTGGAGACGGAACGACCACCGCAACTGTGCTTGCACAGGCCATGATTAAAGAAGGGCTGAAGAACGTTACCGCCGGAGCCAACCCGATGGGCATCAAGCGTGGGATTGAGCACGCGGTGACAGCTGCCGTTGATGAGATCAAAAGAATTTCAACTCCCATCGAGGGCAAGGAAGCCATTACTCAAGTGGCCTCGATTTCTGCCAATGATGATGAGATTGGCCGTCTGATTGCCGAAGCAATGGAAAAGGTCGGTGCTGATGGAGTTATTACGGTGGAGGAGTCCAAGACCACTGGCACGACCTTGGAAACCGTGGAAGGCATGCAGTTCGATCGCGGATACATCTCGCCTTACATGGTCACTGACACCGAAAAGATGGAAGCTACACTATCTGACCCGTACATTTTGATTACCGACCGCAAGATTTCTGCAATTCAAGACTTGCTCCCGGTATTGGAAAAGATCGTACAACGGGGTAAAGGATTAGTGATCATCGCTGAGGATGTCGAAGGTGAAGCGCTGGCTACATTGGTGGTTAACAAGTTGCGGGGGACCTTGACAGCTGTTGCCGTAAAGGCTCCTGGGTTCGGCGACCGCCGCAAGGCCATGCTTGAAGATATCGCCATTTTGACCGGTGGCCAGGTAATTTCTGAAGACATTGGGTTGAAACTGGAAAACGTCACGCCGGATATGCTCGGTCAAGCGCGGCAAATTAAGATCGCCAAAGAAGAGACCACGATCGTTGAGGGCCGTGGAAACGACGGCGACATCAAGAAGCGCATCCAAGTGATCAAAAAGCAGATCGAAGACACCACCTCTGATTACGACAAAGAAAAATTGCAAGAACGCTTGGCCAAGCTATCGGGCGGTGTTGCGGTAATTCAAGTCGGTGCCGCCACTGAGGTGGAGTTGAAAGAAAAGAAACTGCGCATTGAGGACGCTTTGTCGGCAACTCGCGCTGCAGTTGAAGAAGGCATTGTACCCGGCGGTGGTACCGCTCTCCTTCGCACCATCGGAGTGTTAGATGGAATAAAGGCTGAGGGAGACGAAAAAATTGGCATTAACATTGTCCGCCGTGCAGTAGAAGAGCCGGTGCGTCAAATTGCCCAAAATGCTGGACTTGAGGGTTCGGTGATTGTCGAGATGGTCAAGAAGGAAACAGGTAACATGGGGTACGATGCGTTGCACAATAAGACTACCGATATGGTCAAGGCTGGTATTGTGGACCCGGCCAAAGTGACCCGGTCAACATTGCAAAACGCAGCGTCTATCGCGGCTATGCTGTTAACCACGGAAGCATTGGTGGCTGATAAGCCTGAAAAGAAAGAACCAGCTGCTCCCGGTGGTATGGGCGGTATGGGCGGTATGGGCGACATGATGATGTAATTTCCCTTTTGGGAGGCAAGCTGGGACAGGGGCACGCATGGGGACCCTGTCCCAGTTGTTTTGTAGGCAAGGGGTCCACCTAGAACTCTTGGGGCTGCTGATGCAATCAGGGTGCTGAGAAAATGCTTGTACAAGTCGTAGTCAAGAACCGACTGGCGTCTCTGGATTCGCCCCAGGCCATTAAATTTGAACCCTGCGGGAAGGACTACCCTGCATCTGATCAATTAATTTGTCGCATGTTTCCAATCAACGGCAAGCGCGATCTTCCACCAACCGTCAACCCGTTCAATCGAACCTTCGTTACGAAGGTTAAAATTTCTGCTTTTCTTTTGGAGGGCAAGCCATAATAATTGAAAAAGGGTGTTTTTTTAAAGAGAGGATAGGCCATGCTGATATTATGGGGATTGGGAACCTTCATTGTAGGATCTGTTCCTTGGGGTTATGTTGTGGCTCATCTTCGATATCAAACCGATATTCGCCAGCATGGGAGTCAAAATATTGGTGCCACTAATGTGGCACGTACCTTAGGGATTAAGGCAGGAATTTTTGTATTAATTTTGGACGCCTTAAAGGGTATAGCGGCCGTCGGGATCACTGGGGCAGTGTTTCCTGGGCACCCCTGGATGACGGCCATTGCGGGATTTGTAGCTATTGTCGGTCATGTATTTTCGCCGTTTTTGCGGTTTCGCGGCGGCAAGGGAATAGCCACTGGGCTCGGCGCTGTGGTGATGCTGAGTCCCCTTGCAGCATTGGTCGCCGTATTGGCTTTTGCCCTTACAGTAGGGATTACTCGCATTGTCTCATTGGCATCTTTAGCGGGCATTGTCGGGGTGATGGTATGCATGGCATTGGTGTCCCCACACGTGGATGTTTGGGGATTCGCGGTCCCGGCGGTGTTATTGACCATTTGGGCTCATAGGAAAAATTGGGGACGGCTGATCAAGGGAGAAGAACCACGGTTTGGAAAATCATAAACAAAAATTTTCCGGTTAAGTTATGAAATTCCTTCGGATGGGAAAGATATCCATAGAATGATGGGTTCATCCCTGAAGGAGGACAACGATGGAAATTACCCTTAATCAACTGATTGATGCTGCACCTGAATTAGCGATGATGCTTAGACGAGACATTCGTCAAGGTAAATTGGCTGCAACCCGCAAAACCGGGGTTGCTGGCAGGCCGTATGTTGTGGAGAGCGACGTGTTGGCCGAATCGGATCAAGAGCCCTATCGCTTGCTGGCGCAAAAAGTTCTCAAGAGTCCAGAACGTCTTCAGACACGGCACAATGTTTTATCACGCAGCGAGTCTTTTGGCGGTTTGCGAACAACGAGTGAAGAGGTTTGGCAACCATTGATGAAAATGCTGGAATCGCAGCATGCTATGCTGCAGCAGATGATTAATGTGTTCATGCACGAAATGCAACAAAGCCAGGAGCGGTTTGAACGCCAAGGGCGCGATATGCAGGAACTGTCATATAAACTGGGACAGGCGCATCAGCAAGTAGAACGGCTGGAGCGTATGGTGGGAGAACGTTTAGTTCGTCCCCAAGAACAAGCGTAATTGCGATAAGAGTGGGCTATACTACCGCTACCGGGAGGTGGTGGAATCTTTATGGCCAACCAAGTCATACGATGCTCGGTGTCGTATTGTCGCTACAACGACCGGGGCGAACGCTGTAGCTTGGACCAGATTACCGTGCAACCGCAAATGGTTTTGGGGACGGCTGAAACGGTAGCCCTGGAACATGCATTTGAGACATCGTGCGGGTCTTATGACCCGAAATAAGGTCCTGTGCTTCGGGACCTTATTTCTTTGCCAATAATGGGATGCCAATTTGCGGCAGGCTGTTTAGTTTATTCGTGAAATCCGGTAAGATAGTGTCAATATCGATGATGGTTAAGACAAAAGGAGTCGATTATGAAAGGCCTACGAGAACCAAATCAATCCCTGCACTCGATTCGGGTGGTCAAGGAAGCCACTGGTCTCACAGACCGTCGGATTCGTTATTATGAAACATTGGAATTGTTGCAACCACAACGGACTGCCGGAAATCAAAGGCTGTACAGCATTAAGGACATCGAACGTCTCAAGCGTATCAAGCAAATGTTGGACAACGGCATTTCCCTCAAAGAGGTACGGCAATATTTGCAGCAAGAGGACAGGTCTCCGGGTCATGATGCGGTGGAAGATATCGAAAGAGACGCCGACAGTTATTTTCAAGGAAAACTTCTGGCGCGCAAGGATTCCGTCAATAGGGAGTCTTTGTACCCGCTAACCAATCGCGCAGACATTATTCGGCGTTTAGGCCGCGACGAAGAGGAAACCCATTAATACGACAAAGGGGGTTCGATGGGTGCAAACCTATCCAGGAGAACAGCTGGAAGTGTTGTTGGCACACGTCGGGCAAATTCCGATAGCGCTCATCAACATCTAAACCATAACCGACGACAAATTCGTCGGGAATTTCAAATCCTTTGTAGTGCAACGGAACGGCCACTTGACGCCGGCTGGGCTTGTCCAACAACGAACAAATTTTTACACTCGCAGCTCCACGTGATCGCATGTGGCCAAATATGTAATTTAATGTCAAGCCCGTGTCCACAATATCTTCCACCACGAGCACATGGCGACCGTCCACGCTCTGCTCTAAGTCTTTCAGAATACGGACGACCCCCGACGACTTGGTTGCCGCGCCATAGGATGACATGGCCATAAAGTCGATTGCAACGGGTAGATCAATGCTGCGGATTAAATCAGCCATAAAGATAAAGGACCCTTTCAGGATCCCCACAAGCAAAAGTGGTTTGCCATCATAATCCATGGTAATCCGTTTACCGAGGTTCTCCACCCGATGCTTAATTTCCGAGTGTGCCAACAACACTTCCAGCTGTTCTCCTGGATTTTGGGGCGCAATATAACCAACTGATTGCTCGCCGTGTTCGTGAAGCTGAGGTCTTTTGCGAGGTGTTGCCGGGAGATGCCTCCCTAGAAGAAATTATGGAGAAAGCCCCCGATGCCTTGATTTTATCCGGAGGCCCTGCTAGCGTCTTTCAAGAGGGCGC
>JAKAAL010000242.1 GCA_021802375.1 Bacillota bacterium
GATTTTCTTCGCCGCGTATAGCGCTTCATTTCCAGTGATAGCAGATCTTGTCCCCTGACGCCGTAAGGTTCCTGGGGTTATGCTGGGAGACACAGTGAAAGATTGGGTTTCTCATGGCATGGAACGTACCAGGAGTTGGAAAAAGCGCTCCCCCAGGCGCGGCGAAAAAAATTGGTAATCTACTGGAAAAAAGGAGTCCTCAGCATGAGTTTATCCCCCGAAGAAAAGATGGAACTCGTCCTCGCGTCGTTTCGTCAGGAGACCAGCATTGCGGAACTCTGTCGGAAGGCCCAAGTACCGCAAACCACGTTTAATGAGTGGCGGACACGCTTTGTGGAAGGCGGCGCCGCCGCCCTACGCCCTGCACCACGCCGCGGGGACCCGCGGCTGGCTGAATTAACCCGAGAGAATGAACGCCTCAAGACGGTGGTCGCCGACCTGTCGGTCGAAAACCTCGTCTTAAAAAGGGGGCCGACTGGGGCGTTGTCCCGGGGCAGCAAGTGAGCGAGGCGGTGCAACGGGACATGGAAGCGGTGATCCTCGCCGCCCCATGGTCCGCCCGGCGGGTGCTCAGTCTCCTCAACGTCTCCGAGGCGAGTTATTACCGGCGCAAACAGCGCCGCGTCTGGCAGCATGGTGGAGGTCGCCGACCCGTAGACGTGGCCAGTGTCACCGCCATCCTGGAGACGGCCCGCCGCCACACCGAGTACGGCTACCGGCAAGTCGCGGCGGCTCTGCGGTGGGAACATCCGGACATTCGCGTCTCCGCCAGCACCGTGTACCGGGTGCTTCGGCAGCACGGGTTGTTGGGTCGGCCGATCGCTCGCCACACGCCCTCAAAGCGCGCGTGGGTCCGCTTTGAACGGTCCCGGCCCAACGAATTGTGGCAGGTCGATGTGAGCTATTGGTACATCGAAGGGTGGGGCTTCTATTACCTCCACACGGTCCTGGATGACCACAGCCGCTTCGTCATCACGAGTCAGCTCTTGCGCACGTACGGCGCCGAAGATGGCGTCCGGATGCTCCAAACCGCCTTGGCGGCCGTGCCGGCCGCCGAACGTCAGGGCTTGGAAATCTTGGTGGACCACGGCGTCACGTACACCGCGGAGTCGTTCCAAGCCACCTGTAAAGAGTCGTCGGTTCACCTGATTTTTGCGAGCGTTCGACACCCCCAGACCAAAGGCAAATTAGAGCGCTGGCATCGGACAATTCGAGCCGCGTTGGAGGATCGCCTGCGCAACGCCCCCACACCGCAAGAGGCACAGCGCATGATCGACAAGTGGGTGAAGCATTATAACGATGAACGGCCGCACCAGGCCTGTGACGGCTACCCGCCCGCGAGCCGGTATCGATCCGAGTTCCAATTGCTGGCTTAGCCAATTACCAGATATTCCCAGACAATCGGGGTAGGAAAAGGATAACCCTACGGCGAATTAATAGGTACCGCTATCATTTCAAAAGAAGCACTACATTGTGGCGCAGGGGGAGTCGCTCACGGTTGAGTTCAAAGATAAATTGCCGGAAAAAGACAAGGGGGCGAAAGAATTTCTAGAGTCGGTGTCCGCCTTCGCGAATACTCGCGGCGGCACGATTTTAGTCGGGATTTCGGACAACGGCGTGGTTCACGGAGTGACTGAGGATCCGAAATGGAAAGATCGGCTCACGGAGATTTTGCGCAACCGAATGGAACCTGTCCCCAACGTTGAAATGCGTGAGGCCGTGTACAAGGGTTCCCGGATTTATGTCATTGACGTCGTGCAAGGTGGGGATCCGCCATACGCCGTGGACATACACAACCCAATCATCTACGTTCGACGGGGGGCGAATGATTATTTCGCTCGTCGACTTGATCTTGATGTCATGTACGCTAGCAAATACTCGGACAAACAAGCGACGGTCGGACGTTTGCGGGGATTCTGAATATCCTGGTTGGCACACTGCATGAATCTTCCTTGCAGCAGCTATAGACTGGTCGAAGGTGTCCTGCATGGAGAAGCAACCGCTTTACCTGTTAATGTCCAATTGTGTGGTGTAAATAGGGGTTAGGTGTTTGCCAGATTTTGTCTGGACATCAGACCATCCCATTCGGTTTCCTAGAGATTGTCTAGATCACAAAGGAGGTCCGAATGGGATGACTACCCCTACTGTGCCATTACTGGATTTGCTGCGCAAGGCGGTGGAATGGTTTTTGCAGCAATTGATGGAAGCCGAGGTCACGCAACAGATTGGGGCGAGTCCGCATGAGCGGACCGGGGCCCGAACGAACAGCCGCAACGGGCATCGGCCGCGGACCTGGGAGACCCGCGTAGGCGCTGTGCAGCTGGCGATTCCCAAGTTGCGGCAAGGGACCTACTATCCCGAGTTCCTGGAACCCCGGCGCCGCAGTGAGCACGCGCTCGTGGCCGTCATTCAAGAGGCGTATGTGCACGGCGTGAGCACCCGCAAAGTGGATCAACTGGTGCAATCGTTAGGGATGACCGGCATCAGTAAATCGCAGGTGTCGCAGTTGTGCCAAGGCCTCGACGAGCCCGTCACCCGGTTTAAGCAGCGACTCTTGGAGAAGCGGCGCTCGCGGACAATCTTCTCCGTGTGTAGCCGGGCCGTAACGGCCCGATTAATGGCGGCAATGCCCGCCGGGCCCAACCGACGGCGCCAATAGGTCAACGTGGTCGGATGCGGCAGCGGATCCGGGACCCCGAAGTGGCAGAACCGACGCCAGTGAAAACTGTCCGCCACTTCTTGGATCAGCACCCGATCCGCCAGCTGATAGCGAT
This sequence comes from Bacillota bacterium, assembly GCA_021802375.1. The sequence goes on from JAKAAL010000242.1 coordinate 2,775, forward strand.
CCTTCAGGTAAAACAGGCGCAACATCTGGGCGGCTGGAATGGAAGGTCGACCCCGAACGGGGTCGAGTTTGGCAAGCAATGGAGCCACAATCGTGGGATCCATCAACAAACGATCCACGGCCGCTAAACTCGGCCGATAGCGTCCACACCTCCGACGGCATCGCTGCCGTCAAGAAGTCCAACTGCTCATTGTCATATTGTTGCATTGACTTCCCGAAGCAGGAACTCACACCCCCGGGAGCGAATGCCTGTTTATTGGGATTCCCCCCTTCGAATTTTGATGGTTTGGTCGCTGGATAAATTCGACAATAGGGCCGGGAACCCCTGCTTTTATGCGGTTTTCAAGGTTCGAAAGCGGCATGGCTTTTTCAGGAGAATCTAGCTAGCGACCAGCGGGAAACTCCTTCATCCGACTTGACCGAATTCTTGGGGAGCGAGGGCGTGCCCATTCATTGGAAGGTATCCGTGCTGCTCGCTTCGCCTGAGGTGTTAGTCTGGAAGATACGATGGTTTCCCTAATGCACGATCGTACCATTAGAAGCGCTTTTCTGCATACGGACGAACGCCACTTAAAAGGATGGCTAAAACGCATTCGCACCTATAGGGGACCCTTGGTTCGTAAGGTTCGGCGCTGTCTGAACGCTGTCCTCCGCAGACAAGGACTTATGGCACCGACCTCAGTAAGTTCCCTTGTAGAGGGAACCAACAGCGTGGTTAATGCTTTAAAGCTCGCTGAGACTTATGGGTTATTCGATGTTGAGCTGGCCAACGCCATGCAAGTCCCCATTCCTCGCGATGATTTGGGATCAGATTATATGGTTGCGCCTCTTTAGCGCAAGACCCTAGAGAAAATCGAGATTCGCATTTTCAAGCCAGCCTGTTTGTTTAGTCAGCCAGCGTGGCACCTGAAAGCCTAGCTCACTATTTATCAAAGTTACAAGTTTGACTGCAAAAGCAACTAGTCGTAGCGACTCTTCCAAGTTTACCTTGCCATATAATTCGCTCATGGAGTCCTCGCCGACGATGGTCACCTTCCATGGTTCGTGATCGAAATGGATGAGGCTGTTCCTGAGGAGAACATATTCTTGAAGAGATCTGTTTAGGTCCGGCCGTTTGTTTAGGAGATTCTTGCGATTTTGCGACGTGAACAATCTTCCGATTTTGGATTCAAGACTTGTCTTCCGGTCACGCAAAATTTTGGTCCAATCTGAGACGCCAACAACATGTCCTAACTGATTAACATGAGCGTCTAAGCATAAATAGGCCAATATGATGGCCGGAATTGTTTGGCCCATTACGTCGTCTGGTACCGCAGGGCTCGCTGTGATGACTCGTGCGCGCTCGATGTGCTGCACCGCAGCACCAAAGTAGACAGGGGCCATGTCGGTTCTTATGCGAAGGGTACCATCGGTGCTGTCTAGGCTGTCAAATCGTCCCAGACGGGGAGGGGGTTGGGTAATCACCGAAGGACTGTTTGATTCTAGATTCTTACGTTTGAGGTCGATGTGCACCTCGTTTAATCTCTCAAGTATGTTCTTGCGTTCTGCCACTACGCGAGAGAAGGCCCTGTTGATGGCGGCGGGAAGATTGTCCCGATTCTGTAAGAGCTTTCGGTACTCCATGACAGATAGCTCAAAGGGTACTATATCAACGTGCGACGATTTATAGGCGCTGTGTTTCGGCTGAACAGTCGACGAAATCAGCTCGGCAAATTTCCACTGATATAACGCACCTCGCTCAACAACAATAAAATAGCCGTTCATTTCAAAGATGGGATCGACGATATTAATATCGTTTTGAGCAAACAAAAACGCATGCGGGGACGCTTCGCCATCGATGATGCGGGCGTTAGGGGGCGATGACGGCGAGCCGGCGAACATGGCGGCCAATTTGCGCCCAATGTCGCGGGGGTCAATATAGTCAACGAAGAGCCCATGGGGAATGGCAACCCATGACGGAATATCGGCGATTTGCTCTAATTCTGCCATGGGAACCAAGGTAAAATCTATCATCATTGTTAGGCGTCCATTGGCCTGAGCCAACTTCCTACAATTGGTGTTTTCAAGAACATAGAGTTCCAGCAACGTACGGTCAACCTGAAGTTCATCCGCAATGTCTACGAGTCGGTCGCGGCCTCGGACATATACGTAACCATCTCGCTGCTGATTAAAGTCGACCTCTTCAATGTCTCCGTACACGATCGATTCTCCCCAATGTTAGATAATAATTTGGTGTGTTGCAATGGTTCATGACATCCTAAGTCTAGCCCATAAATTTGCGCTTGGGGCCATTCATGTGTTCTTGGGCATTTTCAGCCAAGTTATCCCAAAACCGACAGTAGCTACTTGTTGTCGGATCCCCTCCCCGTAGATAATCCGGCGGGGCACGGAAGATCCATTCCTGCCGGTCCGCGGTATGGGTAGCTTCCGAGAGGGGCGCTGGGAGAAGCCCAGTGCATCTTGGACTCTCCAAAAAATTGTGGCTTCCGGTCACGTGATGGATGAAAGTATACGGTACGGTAGGAGCGGGACTTAACGAACTAGACACCTACTGTTGGGCTCGGTTGTTGGTCTGCACGGACGTTGACTAATGTTCCGACGTGGACGACGGTTGCGAATTTTTACCGCGCCTGCCGAAAAGATGTAAGGAATTAACTGCCTATGGCAGCATACATTTGTCGGTCTAATGTACTCAGATATTATTATTGCTCATGTGCTGAATGAAAGGGACAAAAGCGAAATGAAGGTTGTAGCTGTAGAGCTAGAAAACTTTAGGTCAATCCGGCAAGGAAAGATTCAGCTCAGAGAATTTACCGCCGTGGTAGGCCAGAACAACTCAGGAAAAAGTACCGTATTGCGGGCGTTGAACGCCTTTTTCAATCTTGATTCAGAGCGCAGCTTTTTTCTAAACGGGCAACACCAACACGAGGATATTAACACGTCAAGACCCACAATCACGGTTACGTTCGAGGACACAGGGGGACAAGCTACAAGGCTCGAAATGAAATATTTGCCGAGCAATGAGGATTTCAGATACCGCATCTATAACCCTGTCACTCGGCGGTTCGACAGGATCGACGAGAATCGATTTCGTGATATAGTTTCCAAAGTAAAATACGTATACATTCCTGCCATACGTAACTATAAAGACGCGGATTGGGGAGACGATTCTGTCTTTCGCCAGCTTATGAATCAGCGGATCGACGATGGGCGCGTTTATCGCATCAACGATAGGATTTCCGATATAGTAAGCATTTTGCGCCAACGTATTTTGGGAAGAGTCTCAAGGGATATACAATCCAACTACCCCGGGGGGGCAAACGTAGCACTCGAAGTTGACTTCCCTGAAGGCCTTGACTACAAGTTTTTACTCAGAGATTTGCAACTCACAGTCAGAGAAAACGGGAAAAGTTTTACACTTCCACAACTGGGTTCAGGCGTACAAAGTATGGTTGTGCTCGCCCTATACAGATCCTTGTTCCAAGAGTCGGATGTTCATTATATTTTCGGACTAGAAGAACCAGAACTAAGTCTGCACCCCCATATGCAACGATTGCTGTCACAAAGTTTACGCGAGCCGCTCGGCGGGTCATCAAGTCAAACCATCATCTCGACTCATTCACCCTATATGATCGACCCGTTCAACCACGACCAAATTGCCATAGCAAGAAAAATTGAGGGAACGACCGTTCCAACATCCACGCTTTCCCAAGTTTCGGATGACTTCGGGACAGCGTATGGAGTTGACTTGAGTAGCGTTGAAAGGTTCTTTCGTATTAGGAACAGCGATTTATTCTTTTCCTCGGCT
>JAKAAL010000243.1 GCA_021802375.1 Bacillota bacterium
TTGCAACGCATCCGCACATTTTTGAGCTAACGGGCCCCGCACATAGACCCAAGGATAATCCGTTAACGCTTCTTCTTCTTCAAACGTGAGTAATGCCGGCGGGGCTGGACGCCGAAACGGCCGGTTTACGGCCACTTGGAATTGCACAAGAGGAAATTCGCTCTCCGATAGCAGCCGCACGCGTGGGGTGCGACAAACCGCCCCAAACAGTGTCACGGTATTTAAATGCCCCATTGTCATCATCTCCCTTTTCTTGATGTCCTCCAGAATTCTGGTTGATGTCCCTCCCATTAGGGCTGTGGCGTTGTGGTGACCGTGCTAATGCTGTAAATACGCCATTGCCCGCTTAAATAGGCCAAGTTTAACACGGATGTAATCGCATCGACGGTCGTGCCGGTATTGGACACGGAACGACTTAAGAGATAGTGCGCCTCGACCACCGCCAGCGTGCCATCCGGGCTGACCCACTTCGGAATGATCTGAACGCTCTGGAGCGTATCTGTGGCGGATGCGTGATTGATACTGGCAATCGATGACTGTAGCGCTGCCAAAGCATCACCCGTCAGATAGGGACCAATCTGTGGCCAGTTATGTTGGGCGCGGATCGTGAGGTAATGTTGGACGGTAGCCGTTAATGCGGTGTCTTGGGTACGGGTACCGGTGGGTTGGTAATGACTGAATCCACACCCCGACAATATCGTGCTTAAAATGGCCAATCCCATAAGGCGACCGCTCCATTTGTGCATCCCAGCAAGCCTCCTTTCAATAGTGGCGAAAAATGAAATAGTGACTCCGAAATCTCGGAGCCACTATATCATCACGGCCAACACCGACCAAATTCCGAGGCCAATCCCGCACGATCAAATCACAGGGTTGATATCCTGAGGCGGCCGACCAAACACCATGTCCATGTGCGGCGCAAACTGCGCTAAGGCGGCTTGCCGTTGCGGGTCAGCCGTAAAATACGCGTCAAACTCCTCCTCGGGACACACGACGACTCCGTCGGCATCACGTTGCAAGCTCAACTGGCGGCGTAGGGATCGAGGGTTTGCCGGGTCTGGCGCATTTGCCCGATCATGATCCCAGACATACATGGTAAGCTGTCCATCGTGTTCTGTCAGGTCATACTGGGTCAGATGTTCCAACCCGTCATCTTCCGCTTCCCCGGAAAGGCGGATTTGGAATAACACGTTGCCGGGTCTCAAAAAATGTTTGACAAAATAATAACTGCCCCATGGCTTGTCATAGACTGCCCACCACGTATTCAGCAAACCATCCAGAAGTTCATGGTGAATCTCTTTGACCTGTCGATCGTGCTTGCTGCGTGGCCTACAGACTTTGGTCTTCGAAGCCATTATGACAATTTTCAGAAACTCGTCTGGAGCGACATCTACGCTGCTGATAAGTTCATCCAAAACCCGTACGACGGGTTGGTGTGCAACTGAGTATAAGGGCACATTGTGTGCCTGCCCCCGATCGTCTCGTACATTGAGTACTTGTCGAGTGACGGTGCCGTGCAGGGCGACCTTCATCCGATGGGGGGCCTCTGTAATAACTTGAGGCATAATCGGTACCTCCGTTTAATTGTCAAAGTACAAACGCAACACAGAATGGTAAAACATAGGAGAACCCACCCCAATTGAACCATAAAGACAACCAAATAAACAAGCAATTAAGCGACTTTGGCCACGAAAATCGCGTCGAATTGACGAAAAATGGCGAAACATAAATAATCGCCCCTTGACAGCAAAACAAGTGGCAATGTTTGTCGAATAATGACAAAATAACCTAATGGTGATACTATTAAGAGAGATAACGCGAAACCAAGGAGAGGATAAAAATGCCATATGCCCTGTACCCCAGTTCCACGACAACTATTGACGCTTTATCCAAAACGGGGGGCATTCCTCGCGTCGGCGCGGCGTTATTAACCCACCGCGGCATTACCTCGTGGGCAAAGGCTCGGCAATTTTTATCTGCGGATCTCTCCGACTTAAGCCATCCCGATCTGTTGGCGGGCACGCCACGCGCTGTCGACCATTTGGCCTCGTATATTATGGAAGGTCGGCGCATCGTGATCCATGGGGACTATGATGTGGATGGAATCTCGGGAACCGCCGTGTTGATGCGGATTTTACGTCAATTGAATGCGGATGTGGCATATTATTTGCCGAATCGCTTTCGCGATGGGTATGGGCTGACATGTACGGGTCTGGATCGAATTGCCCAAACGGGAGGCGAAGTGGTCGTCACTGTGGATTGTGGCTCAGGTTCGGTTGACGCCTTGCGTTACGGCCGTGATGTCTTAGGGCTCCGTCTCATTGCGACAGACCACCATCTTATGGCCGAGAGGCCCCCGGACGTGTTTGATGTCGTCACCCCTCAATTAGACGGGTATTTAACGGAACTATCAGGCGCCGGCGTCGCGTTAAAGGTCGGCATGGCGCTCTTAGAACGATTAGGTCGACCACCCGAATGGGCCTATGAACACCTCGACCTCGCAGTCTTGGGGGAGATTGCCGATGTGGTGCCGTTGACGGGGGAAAGTCGTGTGATAGTGCGTGAAGGCTTAAGCCGGCTGAACCGCACGACCAAACCGGGGCTCTTGGCACTCATTCAGTTGGCCCGCCTCGAAATGGGGCATATTTCGGAAGGTGATATCGGATTTAGTCTGGCACCGATGTTGAATGCTGCGGGCCGTATGGCTGACCCCCATTACGCCCTTGATTTGTTACTCGCGGAGGACCCCAGAACAGCGAGTGCGTTAGCGAAACAATTATGGCAGTGGAATCAAAAACGCAAACACGCCACGGCCGCAGCTGTTGCGCGAGCGGAAAACCGTATGACCGATCATCCGGATTGGCTCAATCACCCCATCCTCGTTGTGGAAGACGAGCAATGCCCTTTGGGTGTTGCAGGTTTGGTGGCCGCGCATCTCAGCGAGCGGTGGCACAAACCCGCCTTGGCTATGGCCTGGCACGATGGACGATGGAAAGGCAGCGCCCGATCAACGGATACCCTGAATCTGGTCCAAACGCTTGAACAGGTCCAGTCCTATCTCATAAAATTCGGAGGGCACGCTAAAGCCGCGGGTGTTGAGGTAGCACCCGATGGTGTCAATGCGCTGCGTACCGCTCTTCACACGACGATTGCAGATGCGAGAACCAACACCAGTCCGATCCTCCCTTTCGACGGCGTATTATCTTTGGCAGCAGTCAATCATCCCGATCTTCTTTGGGTATTGGAACATTTGGCTCCTTTTGGTGAGAAAAACCCGGCTCCATTGTTTGTGTTTCGCGATTGTGATCTGAGTAATGTGCGGTATGCCGGAACAGGAGGGAGCGTGACGTTGTTTACGGTCACGCAAAACACCCACACCGTACGAGCCATTGCTCACCGATTGGAGGTGCCCGCAGGTCACGGCCGCGTAGCAGGAATTTTAGGCACCCCGCAAAGTCATCGGTTTCGCGGGGTGACGTCTATCCAACTGCGCGTGATCGCAATATTCCCAACGCCAGATCTATTGCAATCGCACACAGGGATATCGGCCAAAGCCTCTGCGTAAGGGATCCCGCTTGGGTGCCCCTCCTCCGGATACCATGCACGGCCCTCTGTTGCACAAAACCTGTCGGCTTCCCCGAAACATCTCTTGGGCTTTGCTACAATACGGAAGATTTCCAAGCAAGTCCCACAAACAACCAAGAATCCCGAAACACACCGGAGGAGAGATGAGGATTATGGGGCTATCCCGCCTAGCACGTTGGGGTCTTATCACAAGCACTGTCAGCGTATTCATGACCGGGTGTGGTCCGGCAGCACTGCAACCACCGCACATTGCCCCACCCGTCGGAGCGGTGTCACAAGCTGATTATAACAACACGGTTGACGCGTGGGTCAGTCGGGTCAGTGGCCGGGTGGTCATGTTAACGCAAGCCAAAATTACCTTTGACCAAGGGGCCTATCCGATGCCCTTGTTAGCCACGGAAGCCCAAACGGCAGCGGACGAAACCAGCCATGCGTTGCATGCTGTTATGGGAACAACGCCTCCCGTTGGAGATGTGCGAGAAGAGCAAAATCTCCTTAAAGATCTCACCTTATTGGAGGGAGCGTTACAAACATTACAAACCGCCGCTAAAACAAATCAACCCACTGCGGTCCAAACCGACATTCGGACGTGCCTCGCATTAGCCGCTCAAGTGGAATCGGAAACGCCGACGGGAAATCCAACCATCCCCGGCACGCCTCAACAACAAACACCATTCCCCGCACAACAGTAAAATGTACAGTGAAATTGGACAATAAAAACCGATGGTGATGTAATATGAAAGATTCTGCGCGGCAGACATGTCGGACATGCGAGAATGTCATTCGTCTATCAGGATGAAGGAGGTTGGTATGATGCCAGTTAAAATTGGCCTGGATTTGGGCTACGGACAAACGAAAGCCATGAATGATCGTGGAGAGTCCGTCGTGTTCCCCTCAGTTGTCGGAACCGGGCATGCCCGTCCATTAGAAAATGCCCTAGGATCTAGTGATCGGCCGCAGGAAACCGACCTAGACTTGGTGATTCGAGACTTGGAGCAAGAAGATCACTTATTTGTGGGCGAATTAGCTCAGCGCGAATGCCGGGACATGAGCTATGCATTTGCTGACAACAAGATTTCCCACCCCAATACTCGGGGATTGCTGTTGGCTGCTTGCGCGATGCTCAATTCATATAATGAACCCATTGAATTGGTCACCGGATTGCCCATTCAGCATTATCACAGCCAAAAAGACCGCTTGCGCGACTATCTGCGCAAAATCGATGCCCGGGTGACGTTTCAATCAGGAGCATTAAAGGCAAACATCCGTCACGTCCAGTTTGCGGAGGTAACGGTGCTCCCGCAAGCCGGAGCAGCACTGTATGGAGAATTCATTGACCTTGACGGCACGATTAAAGCCACACAGCACCTAGGGTATGCGGCCGTTCTCGACCCGGGGGCGAAAACGACTGATTATGCGGTCATTGATCCCCATCACGATTTGGATTACATCAACAAATTTTCTGGCACGTTCAATATGGGGATGAATACGGCGTATTTAGCGATCAAAAAAGGCATCGAAAACGCCACTGGACTGAATATCCCGATGACGGCACTCGATAACACTATCCGTCAACGACGTCTATTGTTAAACGGAAAGTCCTACGACTTAACCCCAATCATTGATCGCGCCTTCAAAAACTTGGCGAAAGCCATTCGAGACCATCTCGATCAAGAATGGAACGCCCGACAGGAGTTTGCCATCGTCTATGTCTGCGGAGGTGGTGGAGCGGCATTATGGGAGTATCTCAAAGACTTGCACGGCCAGACGCGTTTAGTGGATGAACCGGTGTTTGCCAACGCCCGAGGGTACTTAAGCCTAGCGCAAGCCTTAGAAGTGGCGCGTCATGGCGCGTAATACGCGAGATAACCGGCTTACCTTACGATTTGGGGCGGGGGATCAGGTGCTACTGCAATGGCTGAACCAGTCCCCCATTCCCAAATCGAAGTTGGTCCGGTGGGGTCTGTACTTATTGCGAGAACAAAATGGATATCCCATGCCCGAGGACGTAGCGGAACACATGGGAATGCTGACGCCACGCGTTCCGGCCATGGGAGCGACAGACCGTTCTGTTCATGAAGCCACGCGATCCTTGTCCACGACGGAGTCGACGTCTGTGAAAAGCGCTGTTCTCGAACCAGAGAACGCGGTCGCCTTACGAACTGATACGGTTCAGCAATTAGAGATGCCTCAAGACGAGAGAACGGGATGGGCGGTAGACGCGTCGGAGGCAGATAATTTCAGTACTCTGTTGGAAAATATGGAAGACATCGAACTTGAAGTGGCCGCGGACGCACCGCTCCCCCACGAGCCACAAGACACTCAGCGCATTTATGCACGATTGCAACATCTGTTTGGATCTACCGAATAATCCTTAACGCAGTGGTAACTCCGGTAAAGGTCTGACATGTCCGACCACGCAAAATGTCAGACATGTCTGCCACGCAACAATACTTCGCGGCTCAGAGATCTGATCCATTAGTCTCGTTGCAAAGCAAAAAGTTCCAGGCCACCCAGAGACCTGTCACACGTCCAACGAAGAACAAAAGAGAAAACGCGACGTAAGACGCACAACCAGAACGACAAAGCTAGCGACGGCCAGTCTAGCTCGATAATCGGCCAAAACGGGCGAAAATAGACATCGGGCTTACGGACAAAAAAGAAGAACATAGTAATAACGCATAAGACGGTGGGAGAACACGTAAATGGAACGGGAAAATGGAAAAAACGTCTGTAATAAGCGGAAACGAAAGAATATGAGAACGATAAAGAAGCGGAGGTGCCGAAAGGGGCAACAAAGCGAGGGATAAGCTTCCGCCCCATTATCGATGGGCCCGTACGGCATGGCCACCGTTGTTCGCACGCGTCAGGATATCACACAGTGGGAAGGGTATGGGGCGATGTATACCAACCCGAAAGTCGTGAATATGATCCGGGACCTCGTGGGATATAGCCCAGGCAAGCCGCTACACCAGTGCCGGTTG
>JAKAAL010000244.1 GCA_021802375.1 Bacillota bacterium
AATGCAATCGTCTCACCACAAGGATTTCACAGTCAGAGCCAAACCCGGTTCCCGTCCTACGATGCACTTGTCACAATGTTGTATTGGACCACATGTGACGCCATCCGCACATGGACCATACGGATTCATAAACGGATTCGTAATTGGGGAGTTTGATGCCCCGATATGCCATAAACCATACCATCATTTCAATCATAATAACTAACGGAATCCAAACCCATTTTGGTTCAGACAGTCCAAAAACATAACTTACCGTTTGCGGGATTAAAACTGCTCCCATGAATAGGAGAGAAAAATTGACACCAATAAGTTAATACCATTAACCAATCCGCCCGTGCCCCCCATAAGGGACCTAACCCTGCTGATACATAGCCATAAAAGCCTCCGGCGGAAACAACGTGATTGGAAAATGTTATCAAAATGATGAGCGAGAAACCAAAGGCAATGGCTGCAAACACAAATGTCATGGGTAATAATTTTCCGGTGTAGGCAGCTATCGCTGTCATATTCAAATCAATGAGTAGAGTCCGATATTGTGTGTAAAAGGGCTTAAAAATTTCAAAGCCATTGCGTTTCCTTGGTAGATTTGAAAGCGAGACAACTCACAAATCTTAGGAGGATGACACAATGGCTCACCATCAGATTACACTGGATGATCAAACAATCCAAGCCCTTATGGGATAAAAAGACAACGCCTTGGCTCTCTTATTACAACAGGTCCTCAATCAGGTGTTGGAAGCGGAAGTGACGGAACATCTTCAGGCCAACCGGTATGAACGGACCGAAGAGCGGCGCGGATATCGTAATGGGTCGCGGAGTCGGCACCTCACGACGCGCGTCGGCACGGTGACGCTAGAGGTCCCGCGGACGCGGGACGGCGAGTTTAGTCCGACGCTCTTTGACCGCTACCAACGGCACGAAAAAGCGCTGGTGTTAACGTTGATGGAAATGGTGGTGAATGGGGTGTCGACCCGCAAAATTCGGCGGATTACCGAAGAGCTGTGTGGCACCGCGTTTTCGAAGTCCACGGTGTCGGACCTCGCGAAAGGTTTAGAGGCATTGTGGATGCCTTGGTCCTAAAAATCCACGAGAACGGGGCCGTGCGGCCCCGGAGCGGGTGTGTGGTGACGGGCATTAATGCGGCGGGGTACCGAGAAATTCTCGGATTCTGGATCGGGGACAGTGAGTCCCAGCAGACGTGGACCACCGTGTTTACCGACCTCAAGGATCGGGGCTTAACGGGCGTCTAACTCGTTGTCTCGGATAGTCACCGCGGGCTGCGGCAGGCTATCGAACAGCCATGCCAAGGGACCAGTTGGCAGCGGTGCCAAACGCATCTGACGCGGAATGTCCTCGATGCCGCCCCCAAAGCGGTGCAGGAGGAACTCCACGGTCGTCTCCGTGCGCTGTTCGAAGCGCCCGACCGGACCACGGTCGATACCTTGTGGGCCAAACTGCTCGAGGACTTTGCCGAGCGGGCTCCCCGCGCCGTGGCGATTCTGGAGGACGGGCTCGAGGACGCGCTGGCGGTGTTGCAGCTCCCCGCGTCGCTGCGCCAGCGATTACGCACGACGAATGGCGTCGATCGACTCAATGCCGAGATCCGGCGCCGAGAACGGGTGATTCGGATTTTTCCGAACCGGGAGTCGGCGATCCGCCTGGTCGGCGCGCTGTTGCTCGAGCAGCATGAGGTGTGGACCACCGGCCCGCGGTACCTGAATCTCGAACCGTATTGGCAGGCGAAACGGTCTCAAGCGGCGGCAGATGTGCCGCCTCATGCGGGACCAGCGTTCGTCGCCTAACGACTCGCAAACCAAGGGAACGCTTTTACACACAAATTAGGACTTGACCAATCAATGCACCAATTGGAGAAATGTGTGATATCGACCGAAACATTAACTCCCACAAATCTAGCGCTCATTTGTTTAATGTCACAACCATTTCTGCCATCTGAATATTACCTCCTGTGACGTTGTGCAGTCATCGTTGCGCCATGCATATGGCCTTACAAATTTTTTCGATAAATTGTCCAAGAGTCAGGATTAGGGATCGTTGAGGGGTAGACCAACAGAACCGAATATGTGAATGTGCATGATATAATTCTTACGAACTTTCATAAAAGAAGTAGGGTTCCTACATTATTTTGTCGACTCTGTCGCCTTTACCGCAAACGTTGTATTGACGTCAGTTGTGTAGGAAACCTGTCCCGGATGAATGTTGCCGAGAAACTCTTGGAGTGATAAAGCATTCTGAAAGGCGGTAGACGAAATGACTGGCGATGTTGCGTACACTTTATCGCGGATCATTCGCGCCACTCCAGCCTTAACAACAGAAGGCGGCAAAGAGGGAAATTCCTTTAAGGCCACTTGAATGGTGCCGTGAGGATGATGGGCAATGTATTGAAGACTTTCCTCAAGCCCGTCAACAAATGCTTGCACTGTCTGGGGATGATTGTGAAGAAAGGTAGAGTTGGCGTCAATACTGGAAAACGCGTAATTCCCCTCATATTGATGTGCAAACGAGTAGACAATTTTGAGGCCTTGGGCTACCGCATCTTCCACAGTGGGTTCGTAGACTGCCGCATATTGCGCTTTTCCTGCTAACACAGGAGCAGCCTCTGTACCCAATTGTACAAAATCCAAGTGTGCCGTTAAGTGATTTTGCTTTAAGGCTCGCTCCAATAAATAAGTGCTTGTCGATGGCGGAATGGCCGTTGCAACCGTTTGTCCGGCTATACTATTCAATGTGTGTCCGCTTTTTCCCACTATCCATACCGGAACGCCATTGACGACAGCTGCGATAGGAATAATTTGAGCGCCTTTAATATCTGACAACATGGCAATCATAGGATCTTGCAATGAAAACTGGGCCGACCCGGAAATCACCGAGGCGACGGCGTTGGAACCACTATTACTCGTGACTTTGGTGACGTTTAGTCCGTGTTGTGCAAAAAACCCTTTATCAATACCTACGTACAGCGGTAAATACAGTAATGACTGAAAGGCTTGAGCAACCACAATGTTTTTGGTTGTGGATGTTGATGAACTTGTGTTGGGAGCTGCCGACGAGGCTCCGCAACCGGTTAACCATAGGGTTACTGCCATTAAACTTGCAACACGGTGAGAGATCCGCATGGAATTTTCTATCTCCTTCTCCTGAATATCGTCTAATTACACAAGGTAAATTGTGGCTACCACGGTCGTCCACGAATGGCAAATCGTTCTATTATTGCGACGACTCCATACAAGACTAAAGCGAGGAATGAGAGAGCAATGACACCCACCCAAACCACATTTAATTCGAATAAATTTCCTGCGACAAAGACAGCATGACCTAATCCTGTTTGGGATGCGATAAATTCGCCTATAACAGCTCCAACCAATGCCATGCCCACGTTGATGCGCATGGCATTGATAACCCACGGGAGGGAACCGGGAACAATGATTAGCCAAAAGATTTGCCATTTCTTAGCGCCGAATCCTTGAAGGAGGTGTTGCCAGTCGACATCCAGTTCCTGGGCTCCTTGGAACGCGGCGAGCAAAGCGACGATGACAGTGGCAGTAAAGGCTAAAAGGACTTTCGATTGGAGGCCCGTTCCAAACCAGATAATTATTAGAGGAGCCAGCGCAATTTTAGGGATCCCGTTAAAAATAACAGCAAAGGGTTGAAAAATGCGAGCAGTAACTGGCCAATACCAAAACATGTATCCGAGACTCGTACCTACCACAGTACCTAAAGTGAATCCGAGTATTGTCTCCACACTCGTGACACTTATGTCTTGAGGCAACGACCCACTATTCCACAAAGACACGGCGCTACGCCATATCAAGGCAGGGCTTCCTGTCAAAAAGCCATTTATCCAATGCTCATTAACAGCCCATTGCCATAAGATAATAAAAAAGACAATCAAACCTATTTGCCATCCCAGGGCTTGCAGGTGTAGAGACACCCTATCAGATTTCTGCAACCTGGTCACGTTGGGCTCCGGAAAGTTCTTGGCTACCACGTCCTGTACCTCCTTTCGGGTCGATGCCCAACTCATGCCATAACGTATCAAAATAGGTCTGATATTCGGGAGCTTTTCTTGCGTCCCATGGCGTGCGACTTCCTGGTAATGTTAAATAAATGTGATGATGCGCCTTTACGCGTGCGGGGCGGGCACTTAATACAATGATGGTATCCGCCAGTGAAATTGCTTCACCAATGTCATGGGTAATTAACATTAAGGTCTTGTGCTCCCGTTGATTGATATCCAATACTTCCTTTTCCAGGAGCAATCGGGTTTGATAATCTAATGCAGAAAACGGTTCATCTAACAGAATTATCGCCGGATCGACCATTAAAGTACGAATTAAGGCGACTCTTTGGCGCATACCTCCAGAGAGTTGATTAGGGTAGGCATTTTCATATCCCGCTAGACCATACCGATCCAAATAGCTTCGAGCCCGGTCTATATCCTCGGCCGTGCGCCGACGTCGATGAACGTCGATCCCGAGCAACACATTGTCTAGGATCGTTCGCCAAGGTAACAATAAGTCTTTTTGCAGCATATAACCGATTGCCCTTTGTTGGGGTCCTAAAGGCTGGCCGTGAACGCGAATTGATCCTGTTTGAACCGGAATAATTCCCGCCAATAAATTGAATAAGGTCGTCTTTCCTGCTCCACTCGGACCTATAAGGCAGACAAATTGTCCGGGATCTACAGCGAATGTAACATCCTGTAAGATAAGATGAGACGTGCCGTTAATGAAATATTCGTGGTGTAATCCTTCTACTTGAAGTATGGGCTTCATGTGAGAACCTCCGAGAAGGCAAGACTTTCCCATGATGACTTACAGGCTGGTCCACGGGTAAACATCATACGCGACGAATACACGTCGAATATGACAGCTGTTACCGTGGAAATGCTCCCAGGACGTGCATAACGAGAACCAGGTACATCGTAATCGTGAACACAAATCGGAGGTATCTCTGCATTTCCATGGTCAGCGAGTAAAGTTTGAATGTGGTCAATAGCTTTCTCTTTCGGAAGGTGGGGCAAGGAAGCGGTTGCCGAGTAGGCGATTGTATACCGTCCGTTTCGGTCAAATTGTACATCTGGGGGAAGTTGTTGTTGTTCGGTTTGTCCCACTAAACAGCCATTGTTGGCTCGAACAATTGGTGGTCCTTCTGAACCAGCAAAGCGTACGACCTCATGGTAATATTCGACGACTCCCATGTGACCAAAACGGTCAGCTAAGAGAAAATTTCCTCCGACTTGACTTGGAAACCGGCGAAAGTAGGCCTGCAAAAAGTCGTAACCTTCTCTAACGGTTTCACATTCCGCTAACATTGCTGCGTTAGCTAATCCACGGTTGTCGCCATACCATCCTCCGTCATCTGTTTTCGGTTTTTTTGAAGGGATGACTGTGTCTAAATACGACAAGATGGAGCATAGCCCACGAGAATTAAGTCCAGAATTAATACCGAGTTGTACAGTAATACCAACTCCAAGGACGCGTATGCCAGATGGAAAATGAACCTGTCCATGCCATACGCCAGTAGGACCTGCATCGAGTGTTTTGAATCCCAAAAGCCATTGAGCAGACCTGTCGCTAACGATACCTGTAGTGCACATGGTGATTCACCTACCTTCACAAATCGGGGGAGTTTTGGATCCAAAATGGACGGTTACACCATAACATCTTTTTTGGGAATTTTGTAACATAGTTTTTATTTTGTTGAGTCGTTTTGTGATTTTAACCAATAATCATGACACACTGTGTAAAATTTCTGTTCAAATATGACACATAATAATATAATAAATGACTGGTTAATCATAATGTCTTGTCAGTTGTAAAAGTTCATAAGGAACTTTGTATCCAAAAAATGAGGTGATTATCATTTCACCAACTGTGGTTCGTTCGGGACGCCAACGTATGGTCGATCAAGTTGTGGATACTGTAAGGGAAATTATTCTCAACGGCGAATTTTCCCCGGGAGAGCATCTAGTGCAGGAAGTTTTAGCGGACCGACTGGGAGTCAGCCGTACACCTTTGCGGGAGGCTCTGCGTGTATTGGAAGAAGAAGGATTAATCGTGCTATCGGATAATCAGGGAGTCTGTGTTGTGCCCGTGACTTATAGCATGGCGCGTGATTATTATTTTGTGCGAGAATCGTTAGATGGTCTTGCAGCACGGTTAGCTGCTCAACGAGGAAATGAACAAGATTTTGATGATCTGGAAACAATTCTTAAACAGATGACTGATTATGTCAAAGTCTGGAATCCTGACGCATGGCTCCGTACTAACCTGGCTTTTCACAGTGCGGTATCTTCTGCCGCTCACAATGATATTCTTGCGCGACACCTCGATGGCGTGATTCAAGTGAGTGCCAGATTGTTTTTTCCTACGATTCGCATTCACCGGGACCGGGCTCAGGAAGCGTTGCGCGAACATTGTGATATTGTGGACGCCATCCGTCAAAGAGATGGATCCCGAGCGGAAGCATTAGCTCGATTGCATATTCGAACAGCTCGCGAACTTCTTGCCGCCTCTCAAAGTCAGCAATTAAGATCG
>JAKAAL010000245.1 GCA_021802375.1 Bacillota bacterium
AGTGTCAACGGAGTATTTGTAATGTTGTTATGTGAAAATGTACGGTTAATGCTGTCTATGATAAAAATCTAACATAGATTTTGGCGGACTGCCATGTTTTTTGGCGTTCCACGTAGTCTTGGTTAATAAATGCCTGAAAACAGAGAATTGCCTGACAGGATTAAAGTGGGAAATATAACACCAATTGGGATGGAGCGCATAGTGTGAAGGAGTATCACCATCATCTCACAAGGGAAGTGAAACCATACTATGGCTTTGTTTGACGACACCTTTCCCCCGTATGTGGCTTTTGGCAGTAGAAACTTGGCGGTAGGCAGCGTAGGCACTGATGTTGCTGTGGTTCAGGCGGTCTACAATTTGATGTTGGAAACGATGAATCCTCCCCATGGACCAATGGGAAACGCGATTACTGTGACCGGTTTGTTTGATGGGGCGACCCAGGTGGCTGTGAAGAATATTCAGTCCTATTTTGGGTTGACAGTAGATGGCATTGTGGGTCCGGTGACATTTTTCGTGTTCGGCCAAGGAGTGGGATCCTTTATCACCTACGGAGGTCCGGTGTTTGGCAGCCGCCAATTAACGGTGGGGAATTCGGGAGGAGACGTAATCATTTTGCAGAACAGACTAAACTGTTTTGCATACGCAGCGTTGACGGGAGGACCTACCGGTACATTTGATAGTGGCACTGCGCAAGCGGTGCTAGCTTTTAAGCACGATGCTGAAAACAACGGAGATACTGGATTTCCTCCCAATGATATTGCAGGATTTGGGTTTTATAATGCCAGCTGGCTCTACACTTTTGCTGGTGGCAGGTCCATCGAATCGGGCAGAAATGGGTTTGATGTGGTGTTCGTTCAAGCATTGTTGCTGGATTTAGGATATTACTCGGGAAATATCACTGGTTACTACGACGCGAAAACGGTGTCGGCGGTTAAAAAATTTCAAACCGCGATGGGTATTGCTTCTGATGGTATTGTTGGACCTTCGACGTTTTATCAGCTTGGTCTTAATAACAATGTACCCGCCCCAGTTCCTTTAGGGGTCTCATGGCCGCCAAGCATCGTGCCCAAGGTTACCGCGTGCAGTGTGCCTTTGGTTACGCAATCAACAGACTTGCATCCATATGGGGTAGCTTCTTTGGTTATAAATCAACGAGAGGGATTCGAGAGTTTGGATGTGGTCGGCAATTTTCTGCCGGATCCGAGTACGTTTGGCTCCAGATTTACCCAATATACGTTTACTTTGACGGACCCGCGCACGGGCCAGGTGATCGTCACGGCGCCAATGGTTCAAACGCCAACGTCTGTTTCTCCAGAAGATTGGGTCGGAACCTTTTCTCCCGGCGTAAAAACCATTGTGCAAGGGATTGTCACCATATACCCTTCTGGATCTGGGGGATTGGGGCCATCTGTTCTCAGTGGCAACTTGCAGCAATGCATCTAGGTGGACTCAATGCGGTCGTCACAGAAAATATCTACCGCTGTGGAGTACGGGTTAGACGACTAAAGGCGTTTAATCTAGGATTCTGATTTTTCCTGTTGGAGGGGCACGGACGATCCAGGAATGTGATCATGGGACCATCCGTGCTCTATGGGGTATGCAGTAGAAAGGAATCTCGGCAAAAAAAGACTATGCCGATATGGTAACCTCATAATTAGAACTTGAGTTTCGCACCGCGAATTCACAACAAATTTTTACCTCGCAAAAACGCCGAAACCCGCATGAACACTGGGTTTTTTGGTATAATTAGGTGCCGTCCAAATTAACCAAAAATGGAGTGTTATCATGCGGGAAACCACGTCAGAAATCAAAAAGGTGTTTGATAAACACCAGTATTCGATCGACTCGATTGTATTCGATGTGATGCAGACGTTCAAGCTGAAATCGATCATCCAGCACACGCGGTTTGAAAAACAGGAGGGCTATGCGGTCACCGAAATCCTGGCACTCCTCATCATGTTCCCCCTGATGCTGGTCAGCAGCGTCAACGGTTTCTTCCACAGCGAGTTTCAAGCGATCACGACCATGAAAAAGGACGCCCTGTATCGCCTAAAAAACAACGAGTCAGTTCCGTGGCGCACGATTTTGTATGGAATCGCGAAGCGATTCCAGAAGATCGTCAATCCGGACAAGATCGTGGCGGCGAATTCGGCCTTCATCCTCGACGACACCACCGACCGTCGGGTCGGTCGGCACCTCGAAAACGTCTCGTATGTGTTCGACCATGTGATCGGGAAAACGCTGTTGGGGTTTAAACACCTCGTGTTGGGCTTTTTTGACGGAACGACCTTTATCCCGCTCGATTTTACGACTCACGCCGAAAAACGCTTGCGCGGGCGCAAGCGCCGCGAGCAATACCGGAAAACCAGCCGCCCCGGGTCCCCCGGGGCTATCCGACGCAAGGAATGCGCCGGGGACAAAATGACCCAAGCGATTGCTATGGTCAAGCGGGCGGTCAAGCACGGGTTTCAGGCGTTTTTGCGAGGTAAAAATTTGTTGTGAATTCGCGGTGCGAAACTCAAGTGATAATACCCGGCCAACTTATCCCGTGGTATTCACCCTGCGGATCAAAGAATGCCTCTGAACGATAGTGACCGTGCCGCAACAGATAGTAGTCGGTCAGATTAATGGCCGTCCAGGGAATCATAAAATAAAGCAGAAACGACAAGAAGTTTTCATAACTCGCCAATAAGTTGGCCTTGTAAAGAAAGGTCAGATAGGTACCGACAATAGTCACGGGCACAATGAACCACACGCGCAACGCTAAGGAGGCCTTTAATTTGTGCACAAACGCGTTGACAATGGTGAGGGACGACATAAATCCGCCGTAGATATTGAGAGTATTAACACTGAGAATACCGAGTGCCACGACGATGAGCGTAACAATCTCAAACCAGGAACCCAGATGCTGAGCAACTGCGGCAAAGGCTCCCACTGGATTCGAGCTGGGCATCCATGCCTGAACCAACACCCCCAGCACCATCATCCATACACCACTAATCACCGTCCCACCATAGGTATACCAAAAGGCGCTACGAATGCTGGTAGACGACGGCAAATACCGCGAGTAGTCCGCAACATATGGCGCATAGGTAATCTCATAGATAGCAGCGATAGCCACTCCCAAGAGAAAGGGCCCAGTCATGAACGCCGAAGGTTTAGAGGCCACATGACCCACTGCGCCGGTACGATCAAACAAAAGGAATGCGGTAAAAATGATGAACACAATGCCAAACAGTACCGAGACCACTTTCTCAAACTGATGAATAATGTTGTATCCGAAAAGCGCTAAAAGGCAGTTCAACACCGACATAATAATAATACCGGCCGACAAGTTGATGTGAATCAGCATAGCGATAGCTTGCCCGCCTAAAACCCCTCCGGCAGCAAAAAATCCAATGTACATGGCGAGTACGAGAATTAGCGGCAACGATGCGCCATAATACCCAAACTGAGCCCGGCTCTGAATCATCTGCGGCAGTCCTAAATGTGGGCCTTGAGCCGAATGATATGCCATAAAGACAGCACCGATAATCACCCCCAACGCAACCGAAACCAAAGCCCATCCGACCGAAAATCCAGTGACCGCCGCCAACATTCCAGTCGTAATTGTCACTATCATGGCGTTCGCGCCAAACCATAAGGGAAATAGCGAGCGCACTGTGCCGTGGCGTTCCGATTCGGGGATAACGTCGATACTATGAACCTCGACTATAAAATCTCCATCGCTATGGCTTTCCGAATTATTCATCCCCATTGGATTCACCTCCCATCTATTTTCCAATTCACCGGCGAGTTACAAGGCTTGTAATGCCGAAAGAACTCTCTCGGGCGAAGCGGGCAAGCTCGTTACCCGTATACCTACCGCGTCTTGAATCGCATTGAGAATTGCTGGTGCAATGCCGTTGCATGACGGTTCACCCACGCCCTTAGCGCCGTATGGCCCCACTCCTGTACCCGATTCGATAATGATTGTCTCGATATCGGGCACATCCAGAGTTGTGGGGATAAGATACTCGCCAAACGTCGTGCTGGTCATGATGCCGTCCGGCGCTGTGACCTCCTCGGTTAGTGCGTAACCGAGGTTTTGGACGGTTCCGCCTTCCATCTGTCCTTCGCAATTGAGACGATTGATAACCGTGCCCACATCCAGACCGTTGACGACCCGCATCACGTCAACCTTGCCGGTTTTAGTGTCAACAGCCACATCGACCGCTTGGGCCCCAAATGTATAATCGGCAAATAAGGGCGTGTTCAATTCTGCTGACGTCGGAATATCCACCACAGGTGCATTGAACTGAGCCTCATAGTACATTTCGACGCCATCGTGATAACATTCGTTGATGATTTCGGACAGGGCGACTCGACGATTATCGGTTTGCGAGATAATGTAGCCGTCTTCAAAAGCGAACCGATCAATGTCTGGACCCAAGTGGGATTTTGCCTTTTCAGATAAGCGGCGCTTTAACTCATGGGCCGCAGCCAAAGTGGCGTTGCCCGACATGTAGAGTTGCCGAGTAGCAGTAGTTGTGCCCGCCAAAGGCGTCAACACCGAATCCGCATTATAGACCTCGACTTGATCAACGCCAAGACCTAGTTCTTCGCACACCATGAATCGCAGTGACGACACCTGCCCGCCGCCGATATCGGGAACGCCACAACGCACTACGACCGTGCCGTCGCGTTCTAGGCGGATCCAGCAGCGCGACGTGTCGCGTAAAAACATCAGCCGACCATAACTCGTCATGCTGTAGGCGATCCCACGTCCAAAACGCAAATCTCCCCGAGGTGACGGTAAGGGTCTAGCTTGAATCGCCTCCCACACTTGGCTTCCCACCGTATCGGCCAGTACCGGGCGGTCATAATGATGTCCGTGCGGAAGTTGGGAACCTTGTTGAATCAAGTTCTTGCGCCGAAATTCCACCGGCCCCATCCCGAGTTGGCGAGCTAGCTCGTCCATCTGGGATTCATACGCGACATTGGGTTGAACCGCCCCGAATCCACGGTAGGCGCTACTGGGACAGTTGTTGGTTAGTACCGCCGTTGCACTAATCTCCACATGGGGCACTTCGTAGGGACCACAGGCATTCGCAGTTGCGTAGAGCAGTACCCAGGGCGTTAACGTAACGTAAGCCCCAGCATCGGCTATGAGTTCCGCCTTGACCGCCACCAACTCACCGGTGCGCTTTACCCCGGTTTTGTACGTCATGGTAAAAGGGTGACGCTTTCCGTGTCCAATCAACGAGTCCTGGCGCGTAAACGTTAGTTTAACTGGACGTTTGGTGGCCCACGCAAGTACTGCAATATAGGGTTCGACAGTCATATCTTCTTTTCCGCCGAATCCCCCTCCGACCCATGTCCCTGCAACCCGAACCTGACTATGCGATAGTGCTAATATGTCGGCGATATCGTAACAGTGTTCAATCACCTGGGTTGCCACACGGATCACCAGCACCCCATTTTCGTCCATCCAGGCCATACCGGATTCTGGTTCCAGATAGGCATGGTCGGCCATCGGCACGGTGTAGGTGTTTTCCACAATCACGTCAGCGGATGCAAAAGCCTCCTCGACGTTGCCACGACGTACTTCAAAGTGTGAAACGACATTACTTTTTTCTCCCCCAACCCCAGGAGCCCCTTGTTTCATCGCGTCCTGCACCGTAAAAACCCCGGGCATGGGCTCATATTCAACGTCAATCAATTCAGCCGCTTTCTCGGCAATCTCAGGGGAATCAGCTGCAATCAACACGACAGGCTCGCCGTAATAGCGCACCTGATCCTCTGCTAAAACCCGATACGTTCCTTCGAATTGACGCCCGAGATCGGTGGACTGGCCAAATCGGGAAACAATTGAATTGTGTGGAATATCCTTCGCAGTGAGCACAGCCCGTACCCCCGGAACCGTCTTAGCCGACTCCGTATTGATTTCGGCGATAGCGGCTACAGCGTACGGGCTTCGCACGACTTTGGCATACAACATGTCACTGGCCGAAAAATCCGCTGCATAAGGTAAACGGCCCTGAGCCTTGGCCAGCGCATCCTTCTTTTCCAAGCGCTTGCCAATAATTCGTCGCGGCTCGGTCGGTGCTGTGCCCAGCGTTTCAGCTTTCGTGGACATAACTCGCCTCCTCCACGGCCGTGACTATCTTGTGATAGCCGGTGCATCGACACAAGTTACCCACCAATCCCGCACGAATGTCATCCCGCGAAAGCGGGACTTCTGACGCCTTGACCAAAGCTGTCGCGACGATAATCATGCCAGGCGTGCAAAAGCCACATTGCACCGCGCCCGCCCGGGAAAAACTTTCCTGCAGGTACGTGGCTACGGGGTCGGTGGAAAGTCCCTTTAACGAAATCACTGACCGCCCCTCAGCCTGGCCCGACACCAACAGACAAGATTTCACCGGCTGTCCGTCCAGTAAAATGGTACAAGCACCGCAATGACCCGTTAGGCAACCTTCCTTGACGTCCAGCGCGCCGCCCGACTCTCTAAGAGCCGCGCTAAGTCGCGTGGCTGGATTAACCGCGGTGGTCCATTGCT
>JAKAAL010000246.1 GCA_021802375.1 Bacillota bacterium
TGGAAGAAAAGGTAAGCGCCCATTGCTCTTGGTCCCCTGGAGACCGTACCACGGCATAGCCCTTTAAGTGATTTTGTGCCTGTTCGGCTGCCATGCTAATTTCCAAGCCGGTCCGGCCTAAATCCTCCAATTGTTTACGTAGATCGACTAAATTCATCGTGTTGATTTGACGGTCAATAGTCTTGTACCGCGCTAAACGTGTTACGCTTTTCGATAAGATCTGCAAGTCTGACCCAACACTTTGAGCAAAGTCTCCAACTCCTGAAGTCATTGCTATATCGTTTGATGTGCTGATCGAAGTATCCATTAGGTCCCCCATTCAGGAAAGTTTTATAGCAACTTGTTCGACTTGTATAGTCGAAGTTCCTGCTAACCCGGCGACATTTCGAGCGTTCAAAAACCAATTAGTGTACCCGTTAATACTGCTTGAGTACGGTCGTAAGTTCAAGTTGGGAAAAATATGGTTCATGTGGACTTTCACAGTTTTCCCAGCGATATGCAATTGCTCGGCTATTCCTTTGTTGGACATCCCTTGGCCCAAAGCTTGCAAGACTTCTTGATCCCAAGGAGTCAGGGCGTCAACCAACACAGTTTCTCGAGGTCCATCAGCAAATACCTTGAGTACTCGCGGCTCCAAGACAGTCTTCCCCCATGCCACTTGGCCAATGGCATCCAACAATTCATCGGAAGTGACGGTTTTTTCCAGATATTCTACCGCCCCTGCATTCAGTGCCGACCGCATCCGTTGAGGATCCTGCAATGATGTGAGGATAAGAATTCGTGCGGAAGGAAACCCATTATACCAATCCTACTTGCCTAAGTGGGTTTCTCCATCGTAATCAACAGTACCCAGGCAGAACATTGGACTCTAAACGGATATCGCATAAGCCTCTAGTCTTAGATTGCCGATTGTAAGTCATGCACAATGTGATACCATGGAATTGATGGTAGCAAACTCCGGAGGTGGTCGCGTGTCTACCGAATACAAGTGGGAACAAACACTCTCGGTATCTCCCGATCTTTTGAGAAATCTCGAAGATTTTATCTCACATCCCTCAACACGACAGCAAGACATCTTTGCCGAGCAAAATTTTCCCGTCGACAGCCACCATCACCTACACTGGCTCATCAAACACGATCTGTTTGAAGGAGTCGTCTTGCACCTCACCCTATTGGATACTGAGGCCTATCAATTTCTAGCGGGTTATGAACTAGCTTTGGCAAAACCCGAAGATGCTCTCGGTGATTTCGAGGTTTCCTGGCAAGGTGACAAATATCGCTTACATGTAGTACCCGTTAAACCCTCTTAGTGTGCGTTCAGCCGTCCCAGTGCCCACTGGGTATAACGAGTCCCAACCAACCTAAGCGGCACGGGCTTCCACCAAAGATGATGTTGCGCCATCGGTAAATGAGTCAAATCGATGGGG
Organism: Bacillota bacterium; assembly: GCA_021802375.1. The sequence continues at coordinate 1,428 of JAKAAL010000246.1, forward strand.
GTCTCAGTTATCAAATCAGTTAAGATTCGGCCTGCCAGATTCGAGGTAGCTACTCGTTGACTAGCATAACCGTAAGCAGTGGCAATACGGGTTCGAGCATCAAAGCCAATATTGGGCATAAAGTCTCTTGTCACCCCCAGCGCCCCGCCCCACACATGAGTAAAGCGTACGTCTTAAAGTTGGAAACCGCTGTTTCACCATCTGTTGCAGTCCCTGGTGGGTAGCGCCATGACGGTCACATTCCTCACACACAGAAGAATTCCAGTGAGGGGGCGCTCTCAGTCCGCCAAATAATATCCGACCGTCACGCGTCCTCGGCAAATAACCGATAGTCATCCGAGTCGACGGTATCGTTTCGCGATTCCCCCAACCGATGGTCTCCCATACGTCATCGCTTAACGGTTCGGTCAGAGTGACCAATCAAGGGAATTTACTGGAACCACGGCACGGTGCCATGGCTTCAATGCCGGCACATAAGTTCCCGCAGCCATGACCACAGCGATTCGCGCGGTCACATCTTCCCCAGCCGTCGTGAGCCAGGGATATTTCCCGCCCACGACCTCTAGCACGGCCGCATTTCCCATAATGATGGTGCCTCGATTTTCAATCACCGGGGCCAATGGCGGACTAACTGTCCTGGATGCAATACGGTGCAATCCTTCGCATAAACACCGGCCTCTACATCATCAATCTGAATGCGTGATAACAATTGCTCACGGTCTAGGAATTGCACCCGTCCTCCCAGTCCCACCAGCTCGAAATCCTGGACCATGTTCTCCAAGGCGGAGATACCCCATTGACCGCGCGCCACTTCGATCATATTGCCCTTCGCCGCCTCGATCTTTTCGGCCTAAATCGCTCGACCTACTTCATCGACGGAGTCGAACCTCACTTGTTGATGAAGGTGCCCGCGTCAATGCCAATTTTGGATAAGGCTCGAACGTGACCGAGAAAATTCAGCAGTGCACCATCCTCCGTTACGCCCTGAGGCCCCAAAATCCAGCACTAGCCCGAACCAAAATCGCCACACGCAATTCAGGATTTCTCTGCAACCAATAATAAGCGGCCTAGGGACCGGAAAAGCCAGTCCCGACGGTATTTTGTTTTCGTTTTGCTGATGGCTAAATTCGGCACATTTGGTGGTACCACTGGCATTAAGGCACCACCGGATGATACTATTGTAGCAGTAGTTTTCTCGCCTTTTATTATTGGGCTGTTACTTCCGGGCACCACACGGACTCAATGCCGGAAGCGCATCAAGTCGCGGAAGAAGCCAAAAGCATCCACCGCTAATTTTTTGTGGATCGCATCGCGTACTTATGGATCGCAGTGTGATCCGGAAATTCATTAACAAAGGAGTCTTTCTGATGTCCGCCATTCAAGATCGTTACCGCCGCAGCATTGCTGGTGTAGTTCCCATGGAAACCTCTCTCCATATCTCCTCAGGGTACGGTCCATATTTAGAAACCACCACTGGCGAGCGATATTTGGACCTTGCCACCGGCATTGCCGTCAACGCTTTAGGTTACCAACATCCACGGGTAACCGAGGCCCTAATCGCCCAAGCTCATCATCATTTGCATCTTTACGGCGGCACCGGATACCAAGATGTGGTAATCGACTTTGCCGAAGCGATATTGGCCACTTTACAGGGAGATTATCAACTCTTCTTCGGCAATTCCGGCACCGAGGCTGTAGAGGCAGCCATTAAGTTTTCGCGGTGGTCTACGGGACGTCCAGGCATCATTGCCTTCCGCGGTGCTTTTCACGGACGTAGTCTGGGCGCCCTAAGCTTGACTGCGTCGGCCGCCAAATATCGCTCAGCGTACGAGCCGCTGCTGCCGTCGGTCTACCACATTGACTATCCCGCTCCGACAAGGCTGGGACTTAGCCCTACGGAGGCGCTACAAGAGAGCCAACGGCAACTCCAATCTCTATGGGACAACGAAATTAGCCCGGAACGGATTGCGGCTTTGGTGGTTGAACCCATTCAAGGCGAAGGAGGCTATGTCATCCCTCCGGAAGGATTTTTGGAATGGCTGCGGGATGTCACAATGCAGCATGGCCTGTTGTTGGTGGTAGACGAAGTGCAGTCGGGGGTAGGAAGAACTGGACGCATGTTTGCCTTTCAACATAGTGCCATTGAACCAGACGTTGTGATTATGGGCAAAGCGTTAGGAGGAGGCCTGCCAGTATCGGCCATTGCCGCTCGCCGAGAACTAATGGAAGCCTGGCCTGCTGGCACCCACGGGACCACTTTTGGCGGCAACCCTCTGGCTTGCGCCACTGGGCTCGCAACGTTGAAGGCCATTGAGGAGGAAGGTTTGCTGAATCACGTTGCGACTTTGGGACAATTAGCGCTGGAGATCCTGACCCCATTAAAATCCCTTTCGGCTATTGCCGACATTAGAGGGCGTGGACTTATGATTGCCGTGGAATTTGCTGGGCCCAACGGCCCAGAGCTGGTAGCACAAATTATGCGCCAAGCGTTAGAAAAACACATTCTGCTTCACTCAGCAGGCCTTCGCCACGAAGTAATTCGTTTTATGCCGCCGCTAAACATTGACCGCGATCTGTTTATCGAGGGGCTTCGCACTGTAGTCGCCTTAATCACTGCCGCATCCTAAAGGAGGACTATTATGGGTTTGTTTGCCTTTGAAAATGCGCCATTTCTTGACTTTAACGATCCACACGAAAAGACTGTAATGTTGCAAACTGTTCAATCCATTCGCCGTCACTTGGGTGAAACTTACCCGCTGCGCATTGGGGAGCAAAGCCGACCAGTCCACTCTACCTTCCCCTCTGTTAACCCTATGGAGCCAAACGAGGTAGTAGGCATTATGGCCCAAGGTCAGCCATCCGATGTGGAAGAGGCAGTTCTGACCGCAGAACGGGCTTATTCTTCGTGGTCGCGCATTCCGGTATGGGACCGTGCCGCGGTATTGTTGCGAGCGGGCCATTTGCTTCGTCAGCGTCGTCGCCAGATATTGGCGTGGATAGCTCTCGAGGTCGGAAAAAACTGGTCTCAGGCCGACAGCGAAGTCGCTGAGGCCATTGACCACTTTGAGTGGAATGCTCGGGAAATTTTGCGTTGGAATGAAGGTCGTCCGATTCAGCCGTTAACTCAGGAGTTCAACCAATATCGGTATCGCAGCCTTGGGGTTGGTGCTGTGATATCCCCATTTAATTTTCCCACTACACTTCCCCTAGGAATGATCGTAGCCGCTATCGCGGCTGGCAATACCGTAGTCTTTAAACCCGCTGAAGATGCTTCAGTAATTGCTCATCAATTACTCAACATTTTGGATGAAGCAGGGCTACCCCGGGGGGTCGTCAATCTGGTAACAGGCGAGGGTTCAGTTGTTGGACCCGCGTTGGTCACCCACCCCCGCATCCGATTTGTCGCTTTTGTCGGCTCTCGCCTAGTGGGTACCCAAATTCACAAAAGCGCGTCTGGACTCCTACCCGGCCAAGTTCACCTTAAGCGGGTCATGACTGAGATGGGAGGTAAAAATGCCACCATAGTGGCGGACGACGCCGACTTAGATTGGGCAGCAAAAGAAATTACCGCCGCATCATTCGGTTATCAAGGACAAAAATGTTCTGCAACATCGCGGGTCATTGCCATGCGGCCCACCTATCAGGAACTGCTTGACCGGGTGGTAGCCCTTGCTGCCGATTTGTCATCCCAGTATGGCCTTCCCGAAAATAATGCGCCATATGGCCCGGTGATCAACCAAAAGGCTCTGGATAAAATTCTTCGGTATTATGCTCTAGCTCCCTCAGAAGGCACGCTCGCGCTGGCAGGAAAGCGTCTTGACGCACCAGGTTTTGGCGTCACTCCCTTAATCGTGTCACAAGTGTTAACTCAGTCTCCCTTGTTTCGTGAGGAGATATTTGGTCCGGCGCTTACCTTCACCATGGCCCAAAGCTTTGATGAAGCATTGAATTTAGCCAACGACTGCGAGTATGCACTAACTGGTGCAGTGTTTACGAGATCGCCAGAGCGGTTGGCCGAGGCCCGGGACCGGTTTTATGTGGGCAACCTCTATTTAAATCGCTCCTCTACCGGCGCCATGGCGGGAGTACATCCCTTTGGAGGCTATAAAGGCTCAGGAACCGGCCCCAAAGTGGGAAGTCCAGACTATCTAGGTTTCTTTCTGGAAGCCCAGACTATTACCGAAAAGGTTCGGTATTGAAGCATGGCTCCCCGATACTTTGTTCTCTCCGTGGATAAAGCATTTGCTGTCTTAGAGTCATTCAACGGCGAACACCCCCATCTTTCGGCCACCGAAGTTGGGAGAATTTCTGGACTGAACAAAGCCACCGCTCGCCGTTTGCTGTTGACTCTTTCTGATCTCGGATATATAGACGTGTTGGAAAGCGGGAGGTATCGTCTCAGTCCTAAAATTCTACGACTCTCGCGACAGTATTTGGACGGACTGGATATCCCGGGCTTGGCACTTCCGATATTGCAAGAATTAACCCGCAATACCGGAGAAGCGAGCAACGTAGCCGTGGCGGACGGAAAAGATGTCGTTTATGTAGCCCGAGTTGCCGTGCCCCAACGAATTTTATCAACCAACTTAGATGTTGGCTCCCGGCTGCCATTGCATGCGACCTCATTAGGCAAAGTACTGTTGTTTGGAATGACATCGGCAGAACGACGGTTACGGTTGGGACCTCCGCCGTGGCCTGGTTTTACCTCTCGAACACGGATCACTTGTGAAATGTTGGAGCAAGATTTCCGGGCCATAGCCCGTTCCGGGGTATCGGTCGCAGACCGTGAATTGGATGAAGGTCTCTGCTCAATGGCTGCCCCCATTCAGGACCACACTGGACGCATTGTGGCGGCCATTAATCTTTCGGCACACCACTTGACTATGCGAGCGCAAAAGTTGTCGCAGACCCATCGCAATGCCTTGCTGAAGGCAGCGCAAACCATTTCCCGATCTCTGGGCTGGCCGCCACTATCCAAGGAGGAAGGTAACGGCAAAGTATCGAGTTGAATATTGCGACTATGTGCCGCAGGCGCACTTGATGATGAAGGGGCCGGGAGGGCGGTCCGTGGTCGGGCGGCTTCGTGCGATCTTGGACACGGCGATA
>JAKAAL010000247.1 GCA_021802375.1 Bacillota bacterium
TCTTTCCTTCGCGCCAACTCGAACCCTATCTCGTCAGCAGGCGGAACCCATGGCGACGGTCTGCGAGGTGCCGGCAGGCTGCGAATCTGAGCAACCGTACAGGTCGAAAATGTTCTTGAACTTGTCCCCAAACCGATGGTCATCAATCATGGTGGTCCAATACATAGGCTTGGCCCTCTTTTAGGCGAGAGATCTCTCGCTTTCTCCACTCTTCGCACCTGGTTTAAATCTGCTCGGCGATATTTTTATTTGGCTGTGAAGGGGGGGATCTCTAACGGTGGATGCCCTGCGGTCGCGATCAGATATTCATAGTGGCGGTCTCGGCTTTTCATGGCCGGCACCCAAAGGCTTTGGCGTCGTTTTGATTCCTGGAAGATCAAGCAAGACGGCCAAGCAGGAAATAGTTAAGCAGGAAATAGCAAAGCGGGAGCAACGGGGTTTCACTTGGATAGCGTTTGTGCGACCCTGCCTGTTCGTTTAGGGAGGGAAAGGTTCGGTAGAACCTGTTCAACGATTTCTTGGGAAACGCAAAGTTTGGCCAATGGAAATGGCTGCAAAACTGCCATTTCGTCATACCCACAGCATGGGTCAGTCGCTATCAAAGAAATTGGACTGAGACACTCAAAAATATTTAACGAATATCAGAAGGAATATGAAGATGGGTGCCGAATACCATAGGGTGTTAGTAAACGAACAACATTGTGGTCGTTTGCTAACATCGGGATGCGCTGTTGGGAGGCGTACGATGTTCGACGATTTGAAACGGCGGTATCACATCACCTGGGGTCCGGAAAGAGCCTCTACGAGCTTGGGGTTCATCTGCGAAAAACAGGTGTTGAGTGCTAATACGCTAGAATCCGTCACGCCCACGGCGATCCCAGGAGTCTTGCAGCGGAGGTTTGAACATCCACCGATGGCCGAGCAAACGAGGGATAAGCAAGCAGTCTTGCAGGTGGAACACCTCGGGATTGGCAACGCTGGGATTAAGCGCCTGCTCTGGGCTCGAAGACTGGCCGAAGTCCCGGCGCTACCGCTTGACCTAGAACCTTTGAAATTTCTCCAAGGAAGTCAGTATGGTGACGTCGGTTGGAATTTAGCCGTTAACGACGAATGTGAACGAGTGCTTGAGCAGAGGGTGTCGTCTTCTTTGGATTTGGGCGATGGGCGTTCTTACAGTAGATGGACCTTAGAGAATGCCGGTCCCAACCGGACCGACCGGATGCAGGCGGTCATGACCGTGATTTCTATGGAGGCCGACGCTCGCGTCAAGCTGCCTATTCACGCGGAACAGGTCGACGAGCTAGGCTCCTTGGATCCGGGAGTGGCCAGGGATTCGATCGCTGACCGTTCGTTGGTTGCATCTCATCGGTTGCCAGCGGTTGGATGAGGGAGCGGATTGGGCACAATCGGAACGGGGAGGGTGGGCATGACCGACGTCATTTGTTTAGGGATCATGGTCGCCGATGTGATGGTGCGGCCGGTCGACCGGTGGCCGGAGACGGGTTCTTTGCAATTTGTCGAATCCTTGGAAGTCCATTCCGGCGGCTGTGCCGTCAACACTGGGATAGGGCTTCATCGTTTAGGCCTTGATGTTTCGGTGGTCGGCCAGGTGGGCCAAGATGCTTTTGGCGATTTTTTAATCGGAGTTCTTCACTCGCACCGGATGCCCACCCACGGGGTGCGTCGAGTCGAGGGAGGAACCTCAGGCAGTATTGCCATGGTGTCATCATCGGGCGAGCGGACATTTTTGCATCATATCGGCGCCAATCGGACCGAACCCGAAGACGTAGGGTCATGGCGGATCGAGAGCCAAGCGCGTCATCTGCATGTGGGCGGGGCGTTCTTGTTGCCGGGGTTAGATGGGCAGCCGATGGCCAATCTTCTCGCCGCAGCTCGGGCTCAGGGCATGACTACGAGCGTCGATACCGCGTTTGACTTTTCAGGGCGGTGGATGGATCTGATCCGGCCGGTGCTGCCTCACACGGATTATTTTTTGCCAAGTTATGTCGAAGCGAAGGCACTCTCCGGGCGAGAAGATCCGAGTGAGCAGGCCGAATACCTTTTGCAACAGGGAGTCGGGACCGTGGCCATCAAGCTTGGCGACCAGGGGGCGTTGGTGGCTCGGGAAAAGACGCAGTTAAGAGTGGAGCCGTTGTCGGTGACGGCACTGGATGCGACCGGAGCAGGTGATGCTTGGGTAGCCGGGTTCCTGGATGGAGTCCTGGCTGGCTGGCCATTGTCGGCGGCGGCACTGTGGGGCAATGCTCAAGGGGCGGCGTCCGTAAGCGCTGCCGGAGCCACCACGGGAGTGCGGGATCGTGATGGGCTAGAACGTCTTTTGCGTGACCAAGGCCGGTGGCCGGAATTTTTGGATAGCCTCGGGCAAGGCGCAGAGGGAGGTTTTCATCATGGCTGATCGCGAGCAACGGACTCAAGCGATTCGGGCATTGTTGCAAGATGCCGTGTTTTTAAGCGTACAGGAACTCAGTGAGCGCCTTCAGGTGTCCCCCATGACCGTGCGCCGGGACCTGGAGCGGCTTAGTGATTTGGGCTGGGTGCAGCGCGTGCATGGCGGGGCCATGTGGCGTGAACAAGAGGCCTCGTTGGGTCAGCGAGAAACTTTGCACACGGCGGAAAAGCGGGCCATTGCGGAAGAAGCGGTGACCCGGATAGCTCCTGGAGAAACGATTGCGTTGGATTCGGGAACCACTGCAGCCAAGATGGCCGAACAACTATTGGTTTCAGATACCCGTCCGATTACGGTCATTACCTATGCCTTGAACGTAGCCTTAATTTTGTTAGCAGATCCCACGATTCATGTGCACGTGGCCGGCGGTGATCTCCGGCCAGGTACCGCTTCAGTCGTGGGTCCGCGATGTCGAGACTTTTTCGAAGCGATTCACGTCGACCGTGCCTTTTTGACAGCCGCAGGTTTGACCCAAACCGATGGTTTCACTAATTCCAACTTCGCCGAAGCTGAGATTAAATCGGCGATGCGTGAGGCGGCCGACGACGTGTATGTCTTGATGGATCGCTCGAAAGTTGACCAACGGGCGCTGGTGCGATTTGCGACGCTCAAGGAAGTCGGTGAGATTATTTCCGACGGCCCGTGGGAGCCACCGTGGCCGGCGATCCTCAAAACCGCCGGTGTGAGGCTGGCTTTAGCGACGACGGCCGTGCGCCCAGCACCATAGCACCATAAAGAGAGCGTGTCCAATGGAGTGGAGGAGGGAACTTGATGACGTACCGTAAACCCCGCATGCATCGGCTGTTTGCCGCCGATGGTGCTTGTTTGGATGTGGCCGTTGACCACGGATTTTTTAACGAACCGAGCTTTCTGCCAGGAATCGAAGACATGAAAACTGTGATTGCCCGCTTAGTAGAGGCAGACCCTGATGCTATTCAACTGAGTCCGGGACAGGCGCGCTGGCTGCAAAATATTCCCGGCAAGGCCAAACCGAGCCTCGTCTTTCGTACGGATATCGCCAATGTCTATGGCTCCCCGTTGCCTAGCCTGCTCTTTTCCGAACTGGTGGAAGCGGCGGTGGAAGAAGCCGTACGCGTCGATGCCGCTGCCGTCGTGGTCAATATTTTGCTGCTGCCGGATCAACCGGATTTGTACCGCCAAACCTTAAGGAACGTGACCCGGTTGGCGCATGAATGTGAGGCAGCGGCCATGCCGCTGATGGTTGAACCGCTGGTGATGAAGGTGGGCAATAACCAGCGCTATGGGGTCGATGGCGATGTGACTCGGATTGTGACCGTGGTTCGTCAGGCCCGGGAGTTGGGGGCTGACGTCATCAAAGCGGATCCGACTAATCCCCCTGAAGAATATTGGCGCGTGGTGGAAGCCGCCGGTGACTGTCCAGTGCTACCCCGTGGCGGTGGCAAAGTCCCGCCGTTAGAAGTATTTCAGCGGACGCACCAATTGATGGAACAAGGTGCGCGGGGGATAGTCTATGGCCGCAATATCGTGCAGTCCGATAATCCTAAGGCAATGACGCAGGCGCTGATGGCCTTAGTGCACGAGCGCATCACGCCGGATGAGGCGTTCCTGCGGTGGCAAGAGGAGGGGAAGTCCGATGGCTAGGCGTCCCGTACGATGGGGCATCATTGGGTGCGGTTTGATGGGTCGAGAAATTGCAACGGCGCTTTTGCGCTATGTTCATCTCACCGGCACCGAAGCTGCGCCTGAGGTGGTGGCGGTCTCTGACATCAATCCCGCCAGCATGCGGTGGTTTGAAGAAAACCTGCCCTCGGTCCGCCAAGCCACCCGCGACTACCATGAACTCTTGGCCAATCCCGAAGTAGACGCGGTCTATTGTGCTGTGCCGCATCATCTTCATCAGCAGATGTATATCGACATTATTCGCGCCAACAAGGCGCTTTTGGCGGAAAAACCCTTTGGCATAGACGAAGCTGCCAATCAGGCAATTTTACAGGAGGTCTCTTCGCATCCTCAGGTGTTGGTGCGGTGTTCTTCGGAATTTCCATATTTTCCGGGCGCTGTGGCTTTAGCTGAGCGGGTGCGATCGGGACAACTAGGCCGGATTATTGAGGCGGAGGCGGGATTCTGGCACGCTAGCGACCTCGATCCCAATAAAGTCATTAATTGGAAGCGGCAATCTTTGACCAATGGCGCTTACGGATGTCTTGGCGATCTTGGACTTCATGTGGTTCATGTGCCGATGCGCTTGGGTTGGCACTTTGAGACGGTCTATGCCCAACTGTCAAATATCGTTCGGGAGCGTCCCAGTGCGGATGGAGCCATGGTCTTATGCGACACTTGGGACAATGCCGACCTCGCGGTGACCGCCAGCGACCAGGGACAAACGTTCCCTCTCCGCTTGTCCACCAAACGCATTGCTCCGGGTCAACAAAATACCTGGTTCATCCGGGTGGTTGGTATGAACGGGGCGGTGGCATTTAGCACCAAGTTCCCGAAGACGCTAGAAACCCTGACCTACACACCTGGGAGCGCGCAAGCGTGGCAACAACAAGATCTGCCGTATCGGAGCGTCTATCCCACGATTACTGGACCCATCTTCGAGTTTGGCTTTTCGGATGCTATCTTGCAGATGATGGCGGCGTTTTCTGAGGAGTTTTTAGGCCATCCGCCCGCCTTGTGGGCATGCGTGACTCCAGAGGAAACCCGGCGCAGTCATCGTTTGTTCACTGCCGCCCTAGCCTCGCATGAAAGCGGTTGTGCGGTTGCGCTAGACGAAGGGAGCGCCCATGGTTAGCCAAGAAGACCGCCAGTTGGCCCAACGCCGGGCCCTGAAGATGCTGGAAGTAGGCCATATTGCGGTTTCTGCCCACGAAGGGACAACGATGGAAGTGGCCGATTTTGGCCTTGGTCGACTCGAAGAAATTGGCTTAGAACTCCTGGTCTATGTCAACACTGATCGGTATTGTGCCAAGGAATTGGTGCTCTTCTCGGGGCAAATTTGCCCGCAGCATCGCCATCCGCCGATCGAGGGCCGAGTGGGGAAAGAAGAGACCTTTCGCTGTCGCTGGGGCACCGTCTATCTTTATACCGAGGGAGCGCCGACAGAGCAGCCAAAAGGCATAGTGCCCGAAGATAAAGCATCCACCTTTACCGTTTGGCACGAGCGCATCTTGCGCCCAGGGGACCAGTGGACGATCCCCCCCAACACCTGGCACTGGTTTCAAGGTGGCCCCGACGGAGCGATTGTCTCCGAGTTTTCATCGACTAGTGATGATGCGACCGACGTGTTTTACGATCCCGCGATCCAGCGTGTGCCGTAGAGATTGATAACCGAGCGAACTAGAGTGGAGTCGAGGTTTCGGAACGGAAAACCCGAAGGAGGAAGCCATCTGACATGTTGAACGCAGAATCCAGGGAAGTATATGAGAGGCAAGGCTATGTCATCGAACGCGATCCTCTGTTCGATTCGGAAAAGATGCGTCGTTTAACTGAGATCTTCGAAGAACACTTGGCTAACCGGGGCGCTAAGCGGGCGGATGAACTAGATACCCCGCATTTTCACGACCGTCGTCTGTTGGAATTTCTTTTGGCCGACGAAGTGCTGGATAGGGTGGAACACTTGATTGGGCCCAACATTGCTTTATGGTCTAGCCATTTTATCGCCAAAGAGCCCTATCAGGGCCGAAGAACCCCTTGGCATGAAGACTCGGCGTATTGGCAGGGGCGAGTCGATCGCGCTGATCAAATCGTGACCGTGTGGCTGGCGCTGGATCCTTCGACCCGGGAAAATGGATGTATGCGGGTGATTCCCGGAAGCCACCTGGGCGGCCACCGATCCTACGGGCCCGTGGATGCGGAACAAAACACCTTCGATAGCGAAATCCAGCACGTCGATGAAGCAGCAGCGGTGTATTTTGAATTAGAGCCAGGTCAGTGTTCGATGCACGATGCCCGCATCATCCACGGTGCGATGCCAAACCGGAGTCCGAAAAGGCGGGCGGGTTATACTATGCGTTACCTGGCGACCACTACTCATGTGATTGCCGAAGCCAATCCCAACTTCCCGATTTGGAGATCGG
>JAKAAL010000248.1 GCA_021802375.1 Bacillota bacterium
TTTTCGGGCACTTCCAGGTTCTCAAAGAAAATTTGGGCGGTGTGGGATCCATGAAGCCCCATTTTCTTTTCAACGGCACCCACTCGGAATCCGAGAACCGGAGACGCTACGCGCATGAATAGAAATGATGCGCCCCATAGGGAAGCCAACAGGACTAATATACCGCCATCTTTCGGTGCCAAAAATATTCCCCCTTGCGGTATTTGCAGATGATCTTGTATCCAGCATACCGTCCGATATAGAATGAGTAAAATTCGTCTTTGCCATTAATTACATGAGGGGATACTCATGACGTGGACCCAACTTACCGTGTTTTCCAAGGTCGTGGAAATGGGCAGTTTCACCAGAGCCGCCGAAGCCCTCCATATGAGCCAATCGGCAGTGAGTCATGCAATCGCCGGACTTGAGACGGAGTTCGGCGTGCTCCTGCTGATTCGCGACAGAAGGCAGGGGATCGTGGTCTCCGATTTTGGGCGGCGTGTATTGGAACCCATGCGAGTCATCTTAAATCGGGTGGCGCAGATTGAGCAAGAAGCCGCTGCCGCACAAGGGCTTGAAGCAGGAACCATTCGGGTTGGGAGCTTTCCCAGTGCGTCGGCCCGGCTGCTTCCGAAAATCGTCAGTGTATTCGAGAAGCAACATCCCCACATCACGATTGTCCTCTTCGAGGGCACCGATCAGGAGGTGATCGAGTGGTTGCAGGATCGGATCATCGATGTGGGATTTGCCGCCCAGAGCACCCCAGGCCCCGATATGATTCCCCTCACAAAGGACAAAATGGTCGCGGTCCTTCCGAAAGGCCATGTGCTGGAGGAAAATGACGGCGTATCCATCGGATCGTTGGTCGACCATCCATTCATTATGTCCACGGGAGGCTGTGAGCCTCTCATTGAAGAGTGGTTTGGGCGGTCTCAATGTAGCCCCTCCATCAAATTTGCGGTACGCGATATGGACACCATCTTGAACATGGTCCGCGAGGGATTGGGTATTACTATGGTTCCAGAACTATCGTTGCCCGATACGACACCCCATATCCTGGTGAAAAACGTGCAACCGACGATGTGGCGATATGTTGGTCTCCGTTGCCCCTTTATCAACGAGGCGACACCCGCAGTGCGCTCCTTTGTGGCGCTTGCTCAATCCCTATTTCATGCGGAACAGGTGGTATCATGAACAAATCGGGAGTCTCATACCGTAGCCCGGCATTAAGGTGCAAGATTTCTACATCGGTTTATATCATGGCATTGCCATCAGTCATGTTCCTCGAATTCCTTTTTTAATTGGGCAGCAATGATATTTTTTTGAATTTCTGAGGTGCCTTCGTAAATCCTGGTGACGCGAGCATCGCGGTAAAACCGTTCGATGGGATAGTCTGCAATGTATCCAATGCCTCCATGAATTTGGACAGCCTTGTCTGCCACCCGGTTATAGGCTTCAGAACCGTAGAGTTTTAGCATGGCGGCTTCTTTAATGACGGGCTCTCCTTGGTCCGCCATCCATGCGACGCGATAGGTCATCCATCGCAAGGTTTCGATTTCTGTAGCCATATCGGCTAAATAGTGCTGAATAATTTGTTGTTCAAAAATGGGCTTGCCGAACTGGTGCCGCTCCATAGCATACCGAATGGATTTATTTAAAAGATACTGCGACGAACCCAATGAACGTGCGGCCAGGCCTGCCCTCCCGTTGGCTAGTATTTTCAGGGCGTTAATATAGCCTTGCCCTTCGACACCTAAGACATTGTTTTCGGGCACTTCCAGGTTCTCAAAGAAAATTTGGGCGGTGTGGGATCCATGAAGCCCCATTTTCTTTTCAACGGCACCCACTCGGAATCCGGGAAAGTCGCGTTCAACGATAAAAGAGGTTATGCCTTTAGCACCAAGAGTGGGATTGGTCACGGCCATTACGGTAAATACGTGAGCATATGGCGCGTTGGTGATGTAGATTTTTTGGCCATTTAAGATATACCGGTTTCCCTCTTTCACAGCGCGGGTCGAGATGGCAGCCGCGTTAGATCCAGCCTCAGGTTCAGTCAGTGCAAACGCTCCAATCCATTCAGCCGTAGCCATTTTAGGAAGATATCGTGACTTTTGGTCTTCTGTGCCAAATTCTACTATGCCTACGGAACCGATGCCGTTATGTGCTCCAATAATGGTGGTGTAACCATTAATGGTTTGACCCAATTCTTCAAAGATGGCGCATTTATCCACCATCGATAGTCCTAAACCACCATATTTTTCAGGGATGCTTAACCCGAACAGTCCAAGCTGCTTAGACTGTTCCAGGATCGTCAGGGGCACCTCGTTATGCTCTTCAATCTCCATGGCATGGGGTTCCACTTCGTGAGCAATGAAGTCCCGAATCGTTTCTCTCATTTGCCCTATTTCCTGTGACAATGTAAAGTCCATCATTAACCTCCGTTTATCTAGTGTGATAGGGATATAGGATGGTCATGCCGCCTCTGATAGTCGTAAAACTCTGACTGTTGTTTGGGTGCTTTCGAGAACGGTTTCCACGATATCCATCTCTCGCGTCGAATCCGGCCGTTCTGATGAAGTTATCCAAATGTGATTATTGCTGATGCAATTTGTCGTCACCTTCATGGTTCATCATGCCACCATTTCTTAGGGATAGCGTCGGTCGTCCACGCACAAGCCGCGAGCCCTTTCCACGGGAGGGAATTCCGCTCAGGCCGTCAGCGAAGGGCTTGCGTTAAGTTGAGGATCCCCTCACCGCACTCTCAGCCATATGTTGTACATTCATCCATCGCCGCGTTGATGTCCCGATCAGGATGCGTGTAGCACACGGGGCAGGTCCATGCCGGCACACTTAAGGGCATTTCGGGGGCTTGAGTCTTGAGCCACACAACGAACAGGTTTTGCGCCGCGGACTCCAGCCATTCCCCACCAGGCGGGGCTTCTCCAAAGCCGTATAACGGCAGGTTTCCAGTCCCGATCAGTAAGACGATTTAGAGCGCCAACAGCAAGTGTTAGAGTTTCTAGATTATATATCGTTGGATAAATGTAAACAACATTAAGGAAACTGTTGACACCGCAATGGATCAAGTATGGACCGAAACTACATGCCTTGCGCTTGTTATCTGTGATTCATGAGGCCCCGGAGACGCAGAATGCCACCATTGTGGCCCGTATCCATCCACTGAGTCCGAGTGCGACACGAAACCGGGGAAAGGGTCCGTTTTCTGTAGGCATTAGGGTCAACCTATTTGCCAGAGAACTTGGGAGCCATACCCATATGTCGGGGTGTGGCTCCCTGCGGTCCACTATACAGATTTTAGGGATTCTAGCGCTTTCTTCATACGTTTCATGGCTTCAGCCAGCTGATCTTCCGTGGTGGTAAGCGAGATCCGTAACCACCCTTCTCCGTGGGGGCCATAGGCGGCCCCGGGGGTAACCATCACATGGGCGGTTTCTACAAAAAACTTAGCAGCGTCAGAAGAGGTCATGTGCATGGGAGTGGGGAACCACAAATAGAAAGTCGCGCGCGGTGTAGAGGTATTGAGTCCCATGTCTCTTAACCCTTGTATCACGATATCGCGCCGCTTTTGATACATGAGATTCATGCCATCAAAGAATTTTTCCGGGTGGTGGGTTAATCCAGATATGGCCGCCTGTTGAACAGCAGTAAACGGCCCAGAGTCCAAATTGCTTTTTAAGGTGCCCAAGGCTGCGATGGCTTTGGGGTTTCCCACAGCGCATCCAATTCGCCACCCCGTCATGTTAAACGGCTTAGAAAATGAGTAAAACTCCACTGCAACATCTTTGGCTCCCTCGATCTCCAAAACGCTCGCGGCCCGATATCCGTCAAATCCCATTTCCACATAAGCGGCATCACTGCACAGTAATAGGTCGTGTTGTTGGCAAAATGCTACGGCCTCATGAAGAAATGTTTTGTCGGCAACGGCTCCTGTTGGGTTATTGGGATAATTAATCCACAACATGGTGGCGCGGTTTAGAACCGTTTGTGGAATCGTGTCCAATTGGGGTAAAAAGTTGTGTGCTGCCAGTAGAGGAAGATAATAGGGTTCGGCGCCCGCTAATAAAGTTTGGGTATAATACACCGGATAGGCGGGGTCTGGAACTAGTACGATATCGCCAGGTTCGGCAAAGGCCCAAATCAAGTGGGCGATGCCTTCTTTGGATCCAATCAGTGCCACGACCTCATCGGACGGGTCCAATGCGACGCCAAACCGGTGCGCGTACCAGTCGGCCATAGCTTGCCGAAATTGGATGCTACCCAAGTAATGAGGATAACGGTGGTTGCTGGGCTCGGCAACCGCTTGCTGCATAGCCTCGACAACATGTGGTGCTGTGGCCATATCTGGGTCTCCTATACCTAAATTAATAACATCATGACCCATTTGCCGTTGTTGTTCCACAATGCGATCCAGTTCAAAAAACAAATAGGGGGGGATTTTATTCATCCGTGAAGCCCAATCCATACGGTAACCTCCAATTCAGTACCCATCGGGAAAATTTTCTTGCATCATTCTTGTTGATGTGTATAATTATAAGTGTTCAATTGGCTAGTGTGCCAGAAAGGGGTGCAAAAATTTTATGGTCAACAGTTTCGTACGTCCGACCGTATCCATCCTTGCGACCCCCCAACTCCTTCTCAAGGTACTTCTTCCTGCCGTTAAGTCCTGCGACAAGATTTAGCCGGCCCGCGACTAAAATTTCGCGGTCTCCGGCGTAATCAAAACCTCTCTTAACTTCATAGGAAATATCATGCGACCACATTGCATTGAATTTGGCGGAGAGATGAGTGTGATTTGCTCTTTTCGTCTATTAACCAAAGGGGGCATAAATATGCAGTGGCCTTGTATAATCACGGCCATGGTGACTCCGTTCACGGAAGATGGAGTCCTGGATGAAGCGCGGGCGGAATCATTGGCAGGTTGGCTGGTGGCTAATGGAAGTGAAGGATTGGTTGTAGCAGGTACTACCGGGGAGTCACCCACACTGTCACGGTCAGAACGCGAACGCCTTTATTATGCGGTGCGTCGCGGAGCCGGTAACGCTATGGTTCTTATGGGGACCGGATCTAATGATACCCATCACGCTGTCGAGATGTCGCAGGAAGCGGCTCGTTGGGGGGCTGATGGCGTGTTAGTAGTCACTCCTTACTACAACAAACCACCGCAGGAAGGTTTATTTCAACACTTTGTGAAAATCGCCGAGAATCTGTCGGCACCCGTGATGCTTTACAATGTTCCGGGTCGTACCGGCGTCACTTTGGCTGCCGATACCGTGGCACGCATTGCCAAGGCCTGTCCCAATGTCGTTGCCGTGAAAGAAGCCACGGGTCAGATAGAAAGCATCGAAAGACTGCTGGAAATTTGTCCCGGGATGATGGTATATTCGGGAGACGATGCACTCTTTTACCCCGCGTTGACGCTTGGGGCCCACGGTGTAGTCAGCGTGGCAGCTCATGTTGTGGGTCCAGAAATGGCAGCATTGGTACAAGCTTTTCGGAGCGGAGACATCACTGCTGCTCGGGGCCTCCATGGACGTTTGCTACCCATATTTCGTGATTTGTTTAGTTGGCCCAACCCCATTCCGTTAAAATGGCTGATGAATCAGTTGAATATGAATGTGGGACCCGTGCGACTGCCTTTGGTCTATCCACAAGATACCAGTACTCTTGAAAGATTAAAGGTCAACGTAGAGGATCTGCGCCGCGAAAAAATCGCGCGGCACGCTTCCTAGGTCGGGGTCTTCAATGACGTTCGGTCCCAAATCAGTTGGCGGGGTTCCTCTACAAGATCGGGCCATAAAATTCGAGCGATATGGAGCGCCACTTTTGGATCGCCGGTAGTGTAGAAGGTCATGGAACCCTCGCCGGTGGTGTTAAGTGGTCCTAAAATGGACGGCAGCAAACGTGCGGTTGACAGCCCGGGGTCGATAATCACAGCTTGATCATTCATTACTTTGGTAAAAATATGTTCCATGTGGGGGAAATGAGTGCAGCCCAAGATGACCGTGTCAGCGTTGTGAGACAATAAGGCATGTGTGCACTGACGGACCCGATCTTCGACTAGGGGGCCGTCGGTTTGACCGGATTCCACCATGGTGACTAATATTGGACAAGGATACGCCACAATTTTAACTTGGGGATTAAGCGCTTTTAGGGCGCTAGGGTATACTCCTGCCTGGTATGTAGCTTCAGTGGACAGTATACCAATAATTCCTGATTGTGACGCGTGGATGGCGTCGACAACCCCTGGTTGGATCACCCCGATCACAGGAACAGGGGATTTCTGTTGAGCAGTTTCCAATGCAGCTGCCGTGGCGGTGTTGCAGGCAATAACGATGGCTTTGACATTATGAGTTAAAAAGAAGTCGAGAAATGATAAGAAAAATTCTCTTACCTGGGACAATGATCGGGATCCGTAAGGAAAATGTCCAGAGTCTGCGGCGTAAAGATAATGTTCTCCAGGATATAGATCACGCCATCAGCCCCCCAACGAGCCGCTTCCTGCGACATCTCGACAGCGTGATGGG
>JAKAAL010000249.1 GCA_021802375.1 Bacillota bacterium
CATTGGCACCAATATGGACGAAAATCTCTTCGGACAGACCGCGGCCATCCGTGCTTATAAAGCAGGTGCGACGACCGATAATCCTCCGTGGGTGCATACGAGCGAACGCGGATAGTTTCTATAGCCCCCTCAGATGATAGCCCTCTGCTCAAGTGGATGACAAACCGTGACGACGCGATTGCGGGTGATGTGGATTATGGCACCTTTGCAATCGCAATATCTATGGAAATTGTAACAATCGATACACTTTACCAAAGTGATCCCACCACAACAATCCTGCAGAATCACCGTAATTTCATAAGCCTAAAAGGCATGTCCTTTTCTAAAATTTCCCGTCCCACGTCAGAATGTGCCCATCAAAAATTTTGGTGTCGCACTGCGTAAGATTACGGACCCCATCCGATTCCCGAATTTGAATCGCCTAGCGGTCTGCTCGAAACTTGCATTCGACAAAGCGAAAGTGTACGCAGAAGGAAGAAGGTGGATCGCAACCGTACGCTTTGCATGGGGCGTAGGCTTAGCCGCCAGGACGAAGAGCCATGCTAAAGCCATGTTCCCGCTGCCCTTCCGGGAATGAGTATGTTACGCTCCTGTCTCTTTACATGCAATCACTGTTTTAACTCAGTACCTGCCGACTATTGTCTATGGGGTGGTGGTCACAGGCCAAACCTGTCAAGAATTGGGTAGCGTCTAGCGCGACGGCCGCAAAAAGATTTAGAGCTACACTGGTCCATCAGGCTGTTCGCTGCCTCCAACTTGTGCTATATGAATGCGAGGACTGAAGTAATTAGGCTTTCCGTCAGAAATATCAGACAATATGAGTTAATTGACAAATTAGTCATGTAGAATTATTTTTAGATTAAAGAACATGTTGTTTATTTGTCACTAAGGAGTTGGCCTGTTGTGTCACTACACACAACCAGCGGGAAGTATTTGTTGGAATTATGCGAAACTTTAGAGTATAATGATCCATTCCCAACGGAAGCCGATTTGGCCAGACAAATGAATGTCAGCCGAACAACTATTCGTCGGGCGTTGGGCGATTTGGTTGACTGGCACGTAATAACACGCATTCCAAAACGAGGAACTTTTGTCAATCCAAAATCCGAATGGCGAGTCCCTGTTGAAGAGAGCTTGCGATCAGGATTGATGGGTTTAATTGTTCCTTCGCTCGACAATGCATTTGACCGCCGACTCGTTTCCGGCTTTCTCCACGGAGCAGAAGAAAAAGGCATCGAAGTCGTGGTTCGGCTGTCAGAGGATAATCTCCAAAAAGAGAGTCAAATAATCGAGGAGTCGGTCAAGAGAAAATATCAAGGATTAGCTGTTTTTCCTTGCGAAAACGAACTCGTCAACAACGAGTTGGTCAAATATAAGTTGGAGCATTATCCCTTGGTTCTAATTGATCGATGGTTTCCCGGAATAGCGTTCAATTCTGTGCGAACTGACAATTATTTGGGCGGGGTATTGGCTGCAACCTGGCTTCTTCAACAGGGCTTCCACCGAATCTCCATTATTGCCCGCCACTACCGTGAGCCAGGAGGAACTGAAACCGTTCGTGAACGAATTCGCGGAATTGAAGATACCGTTATTCGATCAGGAGAACCTGTTCTGAGGGATTCATATTGTTTCGGACAGACCCTAACTAGGGAAGAATTTCGCAAAAAGGTCTATGAGAAAATTATTGATAACCCCGACGTTGACGCGGTCATTACCATTAGAGTGAGCGACGCACACGAATTCTACGACGTTTTGCGGCATAGTACGACTCAGCGGTTGGGTTGGGCCAGTTTCGACAGCTGGCACGATTATCCATCACTATTTTCTCCGTTGCCGGATGGAACTCATGCATTTGATGACATATCATGGGTCGACCAATCGGAATGGGAAGTGGGGCGAATTGCTGCGTTGAGTTTGGCCAAGGTCATTCAAGATCCCACCACGCGTATCGACGAGATACTACCCGTAAAACTGCAAACATCACAAGGGGCTGTGTCTAGTAGCATTTGATATTTTGTCTAAGAACAAGGAGGAGAAATTACCATGAAGTCTGGATCCACTATCAAAACAAGCGCAGTGGCTTTAATGGTGACTTTAATTGCTGCAGGTTGCGGCACCAGTTCCCAGGTCACCAGCGCTCCGTCTCATGGGAAACCCACCGTTGGAGGTTCTATTTCTATTAATGCATCCCCTCATGGTCCCTGGGCGGACGTCTTCAATCCCTATAGCCCTGGTGAAAATCAAGACGATATTGTGCCTGACATTTACGAGCCGCTCATTCAATGGAACAGTAATAACGGACAGTCCCTCCCGTGGTTAGCTACAAAATGGTCATGGAATACTAAGGGAAACGTGTTGACTATGAATCTTCGAAGGGGAGTCAAGTGGACTAATGGTCGCCCCTTTACGAGCCGTGATGTTGTTTTTACGCTCGACATGTTGCGCAAATATCCCGCAGCAGATACTAATGCATTATGGAGTTACATGACCGGTGTGCAAGCCGATGGCTCGTATGCTGTTAAAATTACTCTTAACCATCCGAATTCTACGTTTCTTTATTATCTTGGGGAAACTCTGATTGTTCCGGAATCTCAATGGAAAAACGTCAATCCCGTTACCTATGCGGATACCCACCCCATTGGAACTGGTCCATATGTGCTCAAAAGCTTTAGCCCTGAAGAAATCGTGCTGACGCGTAATCCGAATTACTGGAACCACCCCCAGCCCTACATTCAAACAGTTTATTATCCTGCTGAAACGTCGAATTCCAGCGATATTTTGGCACTGGATTCCGGTTCATTGCAGTGGGCAAGCTTTTTTTCACCAAACCTGCAACATGAATTTGTGGATAGAAATCCGAAGGTCAACCATATAGATTTGACGGCCGATGCTTTAGATATTCTTTACCTCAATAATCAACGCTATCCCCTCAATATACCCGCTGTCCGGAGAGCGCTTAGTGATGCAATCAACCGTAGAAAATTGTCAGTGATCGCGGAGAGTGGGTATTCGACCCCAACAACCTTAAATGGCATTCCCAAGTTAATGGCTAGTCAATGGTCAACACCAACAGAGCAAAAGAATGCTCAAGCAGTCTATAATCCCAAATTGGCCAAAAGCTTGCTATTGAAAGCCGGCTTTAAGATGGGAAAGAATGGCTATCTCGTAACACCCCAGGGACATGAATTTTCCATGAACCTTGTGGTAGCATCGCCGTTCACCGATTTCGTTACCTTATCGAGTATCATGGCGTCCGATTTTCGTGCGATCGGTATTAATGCGTCCGTAGAAGAGACATCCGTGTCCAATTACCTGACGAAGCTGGAAGTGGGGAACTTTTCAGCCGGGGTCTGTTGGTCTCCGTCGGGGCCGACACCATTTTACACATTGAATCAGTTGATGAATACGAACTATAGTGCGCCGATTGGCAAAGTCGCCACAGCAAATTATGAACGGTTTTCGGATCCGGCTGTGGAAACATTGGCCAGAGACTATGAGTCCACGACCAATTTTGCCAAGCAAAAAGTCTATGATCTGGAATTGGCCAAAATTATGCAAAGAGAGATGCCTGTGATACCGCTCCTCAACAGGATGACTCCGAACGAGTATTCCACGGCACATATTGCAGGATGGCCGAGTCCCTCCCATCCCTATTGGGACAACTCGTCCGACAGTGGTCCCATCGTTGTGCTAAATCGTCTGTACTACGTTCACTAAAGGGCGATCACTATCCGGGGGGGAATCGTCGTGTATCTGGCGAAACGCATAGGTTTTTACTTAATTACTCTGTATCTCGCCATAACGTTGAATTTCTTTTTGCCACGCCTCATGCCAGGAAGCGCGGCAGCCGCCGTAATGGCCAGAGCCCAAGGCCGTATCAGCCCGAAGGCTCTTCATGCGCTGGAAGTCGCTTTCGGGCTTCATGTTCACGAATCACTGATAGCGCAGTACTTCAGTTATGTGGGCAATACCCTAACCGGTCATTTGGGAATTTCTCTGACATATTTTCCCGAACCCGTTAGCGTAGTCATTCGTGAAACACTGCCGTGGACATTGTTTTTGGTTGGAACGGCTACCATCATTGCGTTTGTTGTCGGTACACTGCTCGGGATTGTGGTGTCATGGTATCGTGGACGCCCTATCGCAGATTCCGTTCCTGTCACGTTTACCGTGATGGCGGCCATGCCTTACTTTTGGGTCGCACTCCTCTTCTTGTATGTGTTTGGGTTTCTTCTGGGATGGTTTCCGTTAGAACACTCAATTGGCTCCACCGTTTCACCAGGCTTGAGACTGGCTTCCATAGGCAGTATTCTTTATCATTCCGCTCTCCCTGCCTTGTCGATTGTTGTGACTTCGATGGGGGGGTGGATTTTGGGAATGCGCAATAACATGATCGGGGTACTGTCGGAAGATTATATCAAATTGGCACAAATCAAGGGATTGCCGTCTCGCCGCGTCATGTTGCAATACGCAGCCCGAAATGCTCTATTGCCTTCGTTGACCAGCATGGGGATGTCGTTAGGATTCGTCGTCGGGGGTGCTGTCCTTACCGAAATTGTCTTTAGCTATCCCGGTATTGGGTATGCCTTGTATCAAGCTGTCACCAATCAGGATTATCCATTGATGCAAGGCATTTTTCTGATTATCGTCTTGGCGGTGTTGTTAGCAAACTTTATCATCGATTTACTGTATGTGCGACTGGATCCACGCACAGGCGAACAGTAGCGAGCTGGAGGTAAGTCGTCATGAATCTGTCTATTCCCCACGCGACTAATGACAGTTCTCAGAAACCATCCCGTAAGCACAAGCTGAAACTGTCCACAAAAGCGATAGTGGGTATTGCGATTATTGCACTTTTTGTTCTGGTGGCGCTTCTTGCGCCTGTTATTGCTCCCCATAGCCCAACAGCAGAGTCCTTTACTCCCGGTTTAGCTCCCAACATACACCATTGGTTAGGGACTAATGCTTTGGGCCAAGGAGTTTTTTCTCAGGTCGTTTGGGGAACGCGTGTGTCATTGCTGGTGGCCTTTTCGGCAGGTATTTTATCAACCTTTCTATCCGTCATTGTGGGACTAGGCGGTGGCTACGCACGGGGAAATGTTGATGCCATCCTCTCATTGGTCACTAATGTGTTCCTGGTCATTCCCACATTACCTTTAGTCATTGTTCTGTCTGCGTACCTTCATCTTGCCGGTCAACTACCTATTATCCTAGTCATTGGGTTAACAAGTTGGGCGTGGGGCGCCCGATCACTACGTTCACAAGCCCTGTCTTTAGCTCAAAGAGATTACATCTTGGAAGCTCGTTTGTTGGGCCAACCGTGGTGGAGCATCATTTTTGGCGAAATGCTCCCCAACATGGCTTCGCTGGTCGTGTCCAGTCTTCTTTTTGCGACTATCAATGCCCTTCTCACCGAGGCCGGGTTGGACTTCCTGGGATTAGGCAACGTCAACACAACTAGTTGGGGAACCATGTTGTATTGGGCGCAAAATAACGATGCATTGCTTAATGGTTACTGGTGGTGGTTTCTCCCACCTGGCCTTGCTATTGCCATCTTCGGAGGCTCGTTGGCTATGGTGAATTTCTCTATTGATGAGATCACGAACCCACGCCTCCGTGTCTATAAAGTGACGAAACATAAAAGGAAGGAGGAAGTATCATGACCCCCGACGAATTCACGCAGAAACATTCGCAGAAAGAACGTTCTCTCGTCCTTGATGTCAAACATTTGTCAGTGCAATATGCCAGCGTTCGGGGGTGGGTTTATGCGGTGAACGATGTGTCCTTCTCCTTGGAGCCGGGATGTTTTCTGGGAATTGCCGGTGAATCCGGAAGCGGTAAATCCACTCTCGTGATGGCAGCGTTGCGGATGTTGGATGACGAAAGCACAGAAATCACGGGAAACTCCCGTGTCGGAGGAAAGAATGTTTTTGAACTCTCAGCCGAAGCCCTCCGTCTTATGCGGTGGCAGGATGTATCATTTGTTCCGCAGAGTGCCATGAATGCACTGAATCCTATTCTCCGTCTTCGTGATCAGTTGCGCGACGCTTACAGGGCGCATGTTCACCCCTATCACGTCACCGAAGCTGATGCTCGAGCAAACCAGGTCTTTCGGATGGTTAACTTAGACCCCAGGTGGCTTGACAGCTACCCTCACGAGTTGTCCGGGGGTATGCGGCAACGGGCAGTCATCGCCATGGCCTTGTTGCTGAACCCAAGTCTGATGGTGCTGGATGAACCTACTACCGCACTTGATGTCGTGGTACAAAAGGACATTCTCGATTTGATAAAGCGCCTTCAAAGACAATTGGGGTTTGCTGTCGTGTTCATTACACATGATTTGTCCCTTCTCCTGGAAATGGCCGACGAAATTATCGTTCTTTATGGAGGCAGCGTATATGGGTGCAACGGGTCGTCAACAACTTCGTCGCCGGATCCAATTTCCACGATTTGTCCAGCATACATCACCACTATTCGTGCTCCGATATAGCGAGCACTTGCCAAATCATGGGTGATGT
>JAKAAL010000250.1 GCA_021802375.1 Bacillota bacterium
TGGCAACCAAACTAGGATTTTTAAATGACGGTAAGTCCAGGGGTGGACCGAGGAAAATCCCCGGAGATGCCCATCTTGCCACCGTGCGCTGACAATCATGGCCGGAAGCTTTCGCCACCGGGGAACAACCATAGAAAACGGTTCCAGCATATACCCGTGATTTTCAAAGGTATCCCCCAAATGGCGAATAGTACGATTGATATGTCTACCATACGCCCACACAATGCGCTTCACGGGATCCTCCTGTAACTTGACCTGTCATTTTTTGTTGCGATTTCCACAGTATAACCCAAGCCAGCCGATCACAGAGAAAAAATCCTAGTTTGGTTGCCAAAAATTCAGCCACTCTTTAGTCCTGATATCCACAAATTGGGCGATTTGGCACGCAAATAAAATCGGGTAAAAAAGCAGGAAATCGGACATCGTTCGACTAATTATTTAGATGCATGATTTCACCACTAGCAATCTGGCCCTCGGTTTCTATATTTAGGAGGTTTTCAATGATACGCAACAATTCCCGCCGTCGACTCTTCTCTCTATTGGCCATCAGTTCCGCGGCCTTAGTGGGGAGCATGATGACGGGTCTGCCGGCGATGGCCGCCGGCACCGGCCCTACCATCAGTAACTACACTGTGCAAACCAACAATAACAACGTCTCGGTCACCATTAACGGACAAAATTTTGGAACTACCGATGCGGGAGCGACGGTCACCTTTGGTAATATTTCGGCTCCCATTGACTCTTGGTCCAATACCAGCATTCAGGTCACCTTGCCGCAAAATGCCGGTCCTGGCTCTCTCTTGGTGACCACCTCTTTAGGCTCAAGCAATACCATAAGTTTTTCCGGGGTACAGCGGGGATACTATACGCTGGCCGCCAATGGAACGGTAACCGTCACGGGAGACGTCCAATTTTACGGGGATCTAGCCACAATTAACGCTTCAACGGCATCACCTGCCATCGAACTGGTTCCTACACCAAATTATCAAGGTTATTGGATTTTGACCCAAAATGGCCGAATTTATGCGTTTGGCAATGCAACCGCATTTACCGCTCCGAACACTACTCTTACGGCCATGGCCATGGCCGTAACTCCGTCGGGCCAGGGAGCCTTTCTTCTCAGCAACACCGGGCAGGTATACCCCTTAGGCAACGCAGTCAACTATGGTAACGCGCCTTCCGGGATTGTTGCCACATCAATCGCATCGACTCCATCCGGCCTCGGCTACTGGATTTTAGGAGCCAATGGCACCGTGTATGCCTTCGGCGACGCCACCAACTACGGTAACCAGCCGGAATCTGGCAATACTCCACCCGCCATCTATCCCAACGGCAGTTTGCTGCGTATCTCTGGCACTTCTGCGGTGTACTATTTGAATAACGGAACCTTGCATCACATTCCGGATGCCCCATTATTTTCTAGCATGGGGTTTTCTTGGAGCCAGGTCCAAGTGGTTTCCAGTTTGGCCAACTACACGTTGGGCGCTCCCATGGTAACCCCTTTTCCCTCCGGAACCTTGATTCGACCCACCGGGCACCGTGCTGTGTATCTGATCATGCACGGTGTTTTGCGGCATGTCGGCAGCCCCACGGTACTATACGCAATGGGCTATAATTTTAGCGAGGTTACACAAGTGCCTAACATCAATGCCAGTTGGCCTTTAGGACCGGAACTGGTCACTGCGGTTCCTTACGAACCCAACGGCCTGTTGTTAAGGCAACAAAATAGTCCTACCGTCTATGTGGCGATCAATGACCAATTGCGCCCCATCAAGTCCGCCACTGTGTTTCTAGCAATGGGATATCAATGGAGCCAAATTCGTCTTGTCCCCAATTTACCCAACCTGCCTGTTGGCCCGGAAGTAACCGCCCCGAACCGGGTCTATCCTACGGGAACCTTGGTACAGCTTAACGGCACATCTCCCGTGTACTTAGCGCAAAATGACGTGTTGCGGCACATTGACAGTCCTGCCATATTGTACGCCTTAGGGTACAATTTTTCTGACGTCACCCATGTCACTACATTAGGCAGCCTCGCCAAAGGCTCCGATGTCGGCAGCACCCAGTTGCCCCCCCAGCCCCCCTTGCCCACGGCAGTCGGGCTCTATCCTACGGCAGACGGCCAAGGCTACTGGATCCTTAGCTCTAATGGACAAGTCAATAACTTTGGGGATGCCGCCAACTTAGGCAGTCCGACCGCGTCCCAAATGGGGACGCAAACCGCAACAGGATTGGCCATGACCCCCGACCTGCAAGGATACGATATTTTGACCAGCGGCGGCCAAACCCTGGCCTTTGGCGACGCTGCTTCGAACACCACCACTACCAATGCCACATCATTAGTGATCAGTCCGGAACCCGCTGGCACGCTGTTGTCTATGGGATATGGATTTTTTACCGATCCTCCAGTTAATGGCAACCAAAATTCCGCCTATGAGGATTTGCTCCAAAACGGTTCGCAACTCTCGGTAATTCAACCGGCATGGTTTTACGTCAATCAAAATTCAGATGGCTCATGGTCGGTGAATATGTGGGCCACTGCTTCCAATGTGAGCAGTGTTACCAACGCCGCCCATCAACAAAATGTACTGATTATGCCTTCCATTGGCAGCTACTACAATCCAGCCAATGGCCCTATCACCAGCCCCCAAGAGGTCCAATCCATGGTCAGCCAAATTGTTAACCTGGTCACTCACAACAATTGGGACGGCATTACCATCGACTTCGAAAACTCAAGTGCTTACACTAGTTCGGGTATGACGAAAGCCCAGGCTTCCCAGCAGTATACCAATTTTATTACGGCTCTGGGACAAGCGCTGCACGCCATCAACAAAAAACTCATGGTGGCGGTATATCCATCGGCCTATCCCCATACCATTTACAATTATGCCGCAATTGCGCCTTATGTGGACTGGATTAACATTATGACCTATCCCGAGCACAATTCCTCAACATGGCCCGGTCCCACCGCAGGATATCCTTGGGTACAGAATTTGGTCAGCCAAGCGATCGCCACTGGTGTCAAGCCCCAGCAACTGGTTATGGGTGTAGCGCCTTACGGTCATTATTGGGTAGTCAATAACCAGGGGATCAATGCCGGGCTCTCCAATCCCCCGGGTTACCAAACCAACCGTAGTGTCGAGGCCTTTATCGAAAGCAAGAACATCACGCCGGTGTGGGACCCCATTGAAAAGGAGATCACCTTTACCAGCGGCCCCTTGGATGTGGCCCCCACGGAATCTCTGTCCACCGCTAACGTGGGAACCTATGATCCTCAGGTGCAAAATCTTCAGGATTTGTTAAACTATATTTTATTGCGCTACGCGGTGACCAATGGTCAAACGCCTCCCGCCATGCTGGTTACCGACGGATATTATGGTCCCGCTACCGCAGATGCAGTGACAGCGTTCCAGCAAGACTTTAACGTCACCGGAGATCCGGCCGGGGTTTATGGCGCAGCTACCCAAGCAGCCTTGGAGCAAGTCATTCAAAATTGGCAGATCGGGCAAAATGTGTGGTGGGATGAAACATCACGATCCTTTAAAGACCGATTGGCGTTTGCAATCCAAGAGGGCCTCGGGGGAGTAGCTTCCTGGCGTATGCCTTTTGAAACCCAAGGCTACTGGACGGCGTTAGCTACAGAGACAACGGTAACGCATTTTCCCACCGAAGCCAATACTCAGGGAAACGAGGTGCAACCCAAATGACATCCTTCAAGCTCTGGACCAAATTTGCAATGGCGGGCATTAGCGCCTTAATTTTGGCAGGTTGCGGCACCCAATCAGCGAGTCCCCAATCATCTCCGGCAAAATCCGTGTCCCCAGCCACCTCGAGCTCAGTAAGCCCCTCCTCGTCACCGAGTCAAAGTCCGTCTCAATCGCCGAGTCCCTCAAGTTCTAGTCCCAGCATCACACCCTCAACCAGTTCCTCATCGTCCACCAGCCAGACCCCGCCAGTACCACCAGGCGCCGGTCCCTACACTGATTTGAGTATTCACGTCGAAAATGTCACTCCTGAGGGGCAGGCAAGTTCTTCGGGAACTCCGCTCTCTCTTTATCTCATCAAGCTTTCCGTGTACAATCCAACCAGCTCTTTGGTATCACTGGCACTCAATGATTTTACCGTGGTAACGAGCGGTTCTACCGCCTATTCTTGGAACGATTATGTAACAACCGGCATCACCGACACAACCACGTTCTTTCCCTTTCCCATTCATGCTTCGGTTCCCGGTTCCGACACAGCCAATATTTTCCCGGATCAGACTCATACTGGGTATGTGACGATTCAGGTACCCGCAGCGCCCCACTATGACTTGATCTGGAACACAGGCGCCACCACTCCGGTGCCCGAAGCCACGTTTGCCCCTTAGCCATCAGGATGATCAGGCAGCAGTGTCGCTAACACACTTGCTGCCCGGTCAGCCCATAAGTTTTCAGAGATATAACTGACGGCATTGCGGGACATCTCCTGTCTTTGTGCAACATGTTGCAATAGAAACTTCAGTGCCTCAGCCAATGCTGTTGCCGAGTGCTCGGTCACGAGTCCCGCATGGGCCTTTTCCACTACACGTGCTGCCTCTGAACCTTTGGTCACCACTACCGGCAATCCCTGGGAAAGATAGTCCATCAACTTTACAGGCAATGCCAGCCGGTTATATCGCGTGTCCACGCGGGGAATGACGGCGACTTGAGCGCTTTGCAACAACGATTCCAAATATTCTCCGGATGCCTCCAGTACATGTACCCCAACCGTTGTCACGATATGGTGCCGCACTTCGTTGGGCCGCATCACCAGCCAAAGGTCCGCATCGGCGATGGTGGCTCTAACTAATTCAAACGCCGCCACAAGCATCTCCACGCCATCGTGGGGACCCGCCGCGCCCACATAGATGATCCGGTGACCAACGTCTGGTGGGTTCACCGAGCCCTTTCCCCGGATTCCTCCCGGGGGCAACAATACTTTACGGGATCCCGGCACCACCTGGCCTAATCCGGAAGTAGGAACGAAGATTACGGTAGCCGAGCGAGCATAAAATCGCAAACTGATTTTGTACAATAAGCTCAGGACACGACTTTTGAACCCGGCAGGAGGATAGAGGTCGGGAAACAATTGATACGCGTCACGGACAAAAATTCCTGTAGGGATTCCACGGCGATGCGCTTGGTATAAAAACCAGCAATCAGTTAGGGTAGCGGTAGAACTCCCGCTTTCCAGGTAGATGGCATCGATCTGGTCCAACAACCCGAGACTTTGCCGCAAGATGGCACCGCGGACTGACCGGGTGCCCGTGACGACTGTAACCCAGGCATAGTGCGCCAAAGCTTCAATCATCCGGTAGGTTCTCACTTTGGGGGCGCGATCCAGTTGGTCCAGCGGATAATGGCCTAGCACTAATAATCGTGGTTTCATTGATCGGTCTCCCGTGGCCTTAAAATCATTGTCCGCCAAAGGGAAAATTGAGGATAAAACAGCGACTGCCAGGAAACTTTTTCTCCAGAGTGAATGGATCGAAATCCCCACACCACGAGAGTCATAGCAACCATATAAGACAGCGACTGGGAAGTCGCCATCCACAGCACCTGGTGGGATCGGAGTGCCACGAGACTACCTGCCGCGACAACAGCAAACCCGGCTAATGACGACCAGGTTCCCCACTCTGGGTGACCTTTGCCTGCCAAGTCTCCTGTTAACACTTTAGACCAAGCGAATAAGGAAACCCCGGGCAGCAAAATCCAAAGCAACGGCACCGCTCCTTTAAAGGAGGCGCCCCAAATTTTTGGCAAAAGCCAGGGAGACGTTAGCGCAGCCACACCTCCGAGTACTACTGTGCCCCATCCCATAGCGTTAGCTATTAAGGCCGTTCGTGTTCCGTCACTTTCACTCCTGGCTACCCTAGGCAACAGGACACTAGATACTGCAGAAGGTGCATACCAAAGAAGTTCCGAGAAGGTCACCGCCAACCAATAAAATCCGGTTTGCCGAGGCATCAACATCAACCCAGTAACATAAAGACCCACTCGGTAATTGAGAAATTGGGCCACATTTCCGAGGTGGCCCTTAATGCCGAAACCTAGGGCTTGCTTCATCACCCTCAAACGCCATCGTGGAATGGCTTGACCTTTAAATGCGATTAAAGACACCAACAGACCCAAAAACGGCATCCATACGTAAATAGTCGCAACCACAAGCACGGTCAAGCCCCATCCTAGCGCAACAATCATCACTGCCGTCAATTGTCCTAGTCGAGGGAGGATGCTTACCCAAAACACGTACCGCATCCGATTTTGCGCTACCAGAACCGACGCGCTCCCGTTGGTTAGGATTTGCAACGGAACATAGACTAACAGGGCGGTCCTTAAATCCCAAGGCATACTGGTGCGAATAGGCCCTGGCCAAACCAAAGGAAACCACGTTAAAACGCAAAGAGCCGCCGCCGTCGCGCTGATGGCCAAGACCACTAGCCAGCCCCACACCTCTTTTACTGAAACTCCACGACCAATTAAATAGCTGGGAC
>JAKAAL010000251.1 GCA_021802375.1 Bacillota bacterium
TACCAAAGAATTTTAGGTCTACTAACGCGTCGATCATTCCGCGATCTTCCTTTCCACCGCATTCCATACATTGTGACGCAGCACGTCTACCGGTATTGCGTCGATGACTGTGGCCAAAAACCCGTGGACTACCATACGAATCGCTTCCGCTTCCGACAGCCCGCGGCTCATGAGATAGAAAATGGAGGCTGCATCCACAGGTCCCGCGCTGGCTGCATGTGCAGCAAAAACGTCGTTTTCTTCGATAAGTAGAGAGGGAATGACGTCAGCCCGGGCAGTGTCGGACAGCATTAAAATTTTCTCTTTTTGGCGTCCATCGGTTCCTAATGCCCCTTTTTTGATTTCAGTCACTCCGGTAAACACGCTGCGGGAATCGTCTTTCATAACCCCACGCGCAACCATGCGGCTCGTAGTGTGCGGTGCCACATGTTTTGCGACCGACACGTAGTCTTGATGTTGCGTCTCGGAACCAAAAAACACCGTGGTACTGTCACTTTGCCCGCCCGGAGCGCTAAGCAAGCTGGTATGCTCGGCGATGCTTAGAGAAGAGCCAAATTCCCCCAAACTCCAGTAAATGTGTGCGTCCCGACCGATTTGGGCTCCACGGCGAACAAAAGATTCAGCTGTCACGGCTAATTGCTGCATAGCCCCATATTGCAAGTGCGCTCCATCTTTTAACACGATCTCCGTGGCGATGGCCCATAAACTCTTTTCCCGGCCGGGTTCAGACAGATACTGTTCAATGATAGTGGCCCGAGCTTCCTCATCCAATACCACCAAACTGCGTGGCAAAACATTGGAAACGTCGCTGCTGCCAAAATGCGTAACCGTTATTGGATGATCCAATGTGACCCGCGCTGGTACATATAAAAAGATGCCATCTTGCCATAGTGCGCTATTGAGGGCTTGGAATTTGTCAGCCTCGTCGTTTACTACAGTGCCCAAATACTCTTCAATTAATTGCGGCGCAGTGTTAACTGCCTGCGTCATTGGCAACAAAATTACGCCTTGATCGCTCCATGTGGTGGGCACACTTAAATGCTTGGTGTGCCCGTTAACCGTAATGAGATTTGCCACCTGGTACAAATTCTGCAAGTCATCGGGCAAGTCAGCCGCAGTGGGAGCGGATCCAATCGGAATCCGGTCTAGTTTGCGACTTTTCAGGGAAGTCCTTTGCCTCACCGGGAGCGGGGCGGCCAAGTACACTTCCAACAAGCGATTGCGGCGATTACGGAGCCAGATAGGCTCGTCACCAAATTGCTCGGCAGCAAATTTTCGTACCTGGTCCGTTGGGGTTGCATTTGCCATCGGGGCCATCTCACGCGTCTCCTTTGAAGAATACTTTGTCTGAGCAGATTCAGTAACATCTGCGCAGCGTGGCTGGAAAAAATTTTTGTTGGAAGGGACGTATTAGATTTCGTGAACAAATTCTTGCCGCACCCAATCGTATCCCTTGGTTTCTAGTTCTTCCGCGAGTGATTTGTCGCCGGACTTCACAATACGTCCATCTATCATGATGTGAACGACATCCGGTTTGAGATAGGCTAAAATTCTTTGGTAATGGGTAATAACCAACGCTCCAAATTCCGTCCCGACGAGAGAGTGGACTCCTTTGGCGACCACCTTAATCGCGTCGATGTCGAGCCCTGAGTCGATTTCGTCCAACACTGCAATCCGAGGATGCAACATCAACATTTGTAAAATCTCGTTGCGTTTCTTTTCGCCGCCGGAAAATCCCTCGTTTAAGTAACGGTTAGCAAATTGCAGATCCATTTCCAAATATCTCATGGCCTCGTCAAGTCGGTCCCGGAATTCTTTTAGGGTGATGGGTTTTTTATCTTGGGTCGCCCGTAACGAGTTAATCGCCGTGCGTAAAAAGTTTGCAGTCGTAACACCAGATATTTCGCTGGGGTATTGCATAGCCAAAAACAAACCGGCTCGGGCGCGCTGATCTGTTCTCATGGCCAAAACGTCTTGACCGTCTAACAAAACCTGACCGGAAGTTACCGTATAGTGGGGATGTCCCATCAATGTCTGGGCCAGTGAAGTTTTCCCCGTTCCATTGGGACCCATAATCGCATGCACTTCACCGCCTTTAACCGAAAGGGTCAATCCTTTAATAATAGGGGTACCGTCAATCGCTACATGCAAATCCTTTATCTCTAACACCGGTGTTGCCATTTGGGCCCTCCCCTGCCGATCATTTCTGACTAAACTACTCAGCATTTCTGTTACTAGTGTATCCCACACTTTGCAAAAGTCAACCGTTCAAAGGAGGTAATACCATTACGTGCATTGTAATCGGTGCGCCAACGATAATTTCCGGTTCTCGGCAATGCCGACAATCCGAGCTTTGGACTATGCGGAAAAGCCATATTATATCGCATCATCGTGCATATCCCATGATATAATTAAACACACTGGATCGGAAGGAGGGGACCGCGTGTTAAATCTATTGCAACCGCGTTTGTCCGTTGCCTCGATATTTGATTTAGATATTGGGGTATTACGCAAAAGGGGGTATCGCGGATTGATTATGGATTTAGATAACACGCTGGTCGCTTGGAACCACCCGGAAGCGCCCCAGGAACTCCTGGACTGGCTGACCACAGTGCGCCGCTATGGTATTGAGATGTGCATAGTGTCAAACAATCTGGGCGAGCGGGTGGAAGATTTTGCAACAAAAATTGGGGTGTCCTTTATCGCCAAGGCGGCTAAACCGCGACGCCGGGCATTTCGACTGGCAATGCGGAAAATGGGCACCCATCACGGTAATACCGCCGTTGTCGGCGATCAGGTTTTTACCGATATATTAGGTGGCAATCGCTTAGAACTTTTTACAATTTTGGTGCGCCCCCTGGCCACCGAAGAATTCTGGACTACCCGTTTGGTTCGGATGGTTGAGCATCGCATGGTGCGCCGGCACTTACCGCATCATTCCTAAGTCTCCGGAAATGTGTCATGCAAAGTTGGTCAGGATTGGCGGTGGCAATCTCCGGATTGCTACCGCAAAGGGGGATTTTCCACTATTAAAGCCCAAGTTGCCCTATATGCAGTGTTCGGTTCTCCAATTGGCCATTCGTTATCGCCTCGTATGCACAATGCCGCATTTGCGCGGGAAAAACCAGGGCATTACTATATTCCCGTGGAGTCTGATCCGCCCAATTTATTTTCCCAGCTAACTGCCTTTCGCGCATTGGGCGGAGTGGGTGCCAACTTGACGCGGCCCTTAAAAGAATGGGTCTTGCCCCATCTAGTTCAACAAAGCGACCGAGTGACCCGATCTCAGGCGGCCAACACCATAATGTGGAACGGAAATGGCTGGGAGGGCGACAATACTGATGTGTTGGCGCTGTCTCAGATGGTGCCTTGGGGGGAACGCAAAACGGCCTTAATTTTGGGTTCTGGAGGGGTAGCCAGAGCAAGTTGGGTCGCTTTAACAGACCTGGGGTATCACGTGACGATTATGGCCCGCCATCCCGAGCGGGTGTGGCCAGACGCAACTTTGACACCATGGGATTGGGGGGCCTTGGGCGGAGAGTTTGATGTGATCGTCAATGCTACGCCACTAGGGCAACGCGGCGAGGAGTCGTTTGACGTATTGAAGCTTCCTCCTCTATCCCAGCCGACTACGGTTGTGGATTGGGTCTATAGCCCACGTCTGACGCCTTTGTTAAGATGGGCTCAAACAAATGCGGACGCCCAACTGATCGATGGGCTGTCCTTGCTTATTGCACAGGCAAGGTGGGCTTGGATGGTTTGGTTTGGGCACATGGCACCAGATCGGGTGTTTGAAGAGGCGGTACAATGGGCTCCTCTTTAATGGCGTTGGCATGGATTGTCTTGTTTTGGCGAATGCCGATTGAGTGGTGGGGAGGACAAGTCGCTATCACCAGCAATCTTCGTTGGGTCGCAACGCTGGTGATGGCAACAGTCACGGTGGGGGTTCTGGTGATGTTGCACTCATACGACCCTTGGGTGACGGTAGGGTATCTTGGGTTGTGGTTGGTAATAGCGATGGTCGACGCTACTGAACGAATTATCCCTAATCGACTGGTTGTGCTTTCTCTGGGATGGAGTTTTGCCACCTACCCGTGGACCCATTTTTTTGCGGCCAGTTCGGTGGCGTGTGGCTTAGGTCTCGGATTGTTGCTGTTGTTGGTCCACATCACGACGCGCGGCGGCCTGGGTATGGGCGACGTGAAGTATAGCGTGGCGTTAGGCGTGGCCCTGGGCTGGCCCGAAGGTCTGTTGGCGTTGGTGGCTGGGATTTGGGCCGCTGGGCTCTATGCCTTGGTTTTGATCTTGGCACGTAAGGCTAAAAGGCAAGACAGTATTCCATTAGGTCCTTTTTTAGTGTTCGGAGGTCTTTTAGGTCTTTTGGGAGCCATAGGTCGTTAGCAGAATCAAGCGCTTGCTTGGAGACTCTGGTGATGTAATATTAGAATCAAAATTTGGGTCAGGGGAGAAAAGACACATGGCACAGTGGCGGTGGCTGACGGCAGGAGAATCACATGGGCCGGGGCTGGTGGGGATTGTTGAAGGGGCACCTGCTGGGATAGCGTTGACCCGTGCCCTGATAGACGGAGACTTGGCGCGTCGGCAGCGAGGTTATGGACGCGGAGGCCGGATGGCCATTGAACGCGACCAGGTAAAGATTTTCGGTGGCGTGCGCCATGGGCGAACATTGGGGGGACCTGTTGCTCTGTTGGTAGAAAACCGCGATTTTGCCAATTGGGCCGAAAGCATGTCGCCGGATCCGGCAACACCAGACCGCGTTGTGACCAGACCCAGGCCCGGCCATGCCGACTTGGTCGGCGGAATTAAATATGGGCATCGGGACTTGCGCAATGTGCTGGAAAGGGCGTCAGCACGGGAAACCACGATGCGGGTAGCATTGGGCGCCGTTGCCCGCAGCTTTCTTCAGGGTTTAGGGGTACATGTGGTAGGGCACGTGATTTCCATCGGGTCGGTTCATGTCAGGCCAACCGATTGGCAATTGGAGGATTTCGAACGTGCAGAAACGTCTCCGGTTCGGGTCTTGGATTCTGAGGCCGAAGCTATGATGATGTCGTTGATCGATGACGCCAAAGCGGCGGGGGACACTTTGGGCGGTACCTTTGAAATTGTAGCTTTTGGATTACCGGTAGGGCTCGGCAGTTATGTGCAATGGGACCGCCGCTTGGAAGCGCAATTGGCTCAGGCCTTGCTGTCCATCCCGGCGATGAAGGCAGTGGAAGTGGGAACAGGTTTTCAACAGTCGGACCTCGCAGGATCTCAAGTGCATGATGCGATATGGTGGGAACAAGATGCTGGCTTTACTCGGCGCAGTAATCGGGCGGGAGGGCTCGAAGGAGGTATTACCACAGGGATGCCATTGACCGTGAGGGTGGGCATGAAACCGTTGTCCACCTTGATGTCGCCTTTAGGTTCATTTGACATTGAATCCAAAGAGCCGTTTTTGGCACAAGTAGAACGATCGGACGTGACTGCAGTGCCGGCCGCGGTGACCATTGGGGAAGCCATGGTTTTGCATGTATTGGCCGGAGCCATCCTCGAGAAGTTTGGCGGCGACAACTTGGAGGAAATTCATGAGCGAGTGGAAAGTTGGCGAGCCCAAGTTCGCAAGTTTTAAGCCACCCATCGTTCTTATGGGGATGATGGGGGCCGGCAAGACTACCGTCGGCCGTATCGTGGCCCGTGAACTCGGCTGGGAGTTTGAGGATTTGGATGCGGTGATCGTCCGGGGTACTGGTTTAGAGATAGCCGACATATTTTCTCGCTATGGAGAAGAGGGATTTCGCAAATGCGAGCACCGATACTTGAAAGAAATGTTGTCGTCTGCCAACTCGTTGGTACTGGCCTTAGGCGGTGGAACCGTGGGGTTGCACGAAAATCGGGAATTGCTGCAAAAAACTGCCGTGGTATGGCTTAAGGGCCCATTGCCTCTTTTGTACTCTCGCGTAGCAAATGATGCAACGCGGCCATTAGCCCGCATGGGCTGGGAAGTGTTCGAGGCCAGGTATCGCCAGCGAGAGCCGTGGTTTCGGTCTTTAGCATGGATGATCGAGGATGTGGCTGAGCGATCTTCGGAAGAGATTGCCCAAAATATTATTAGTATTTGGCAAACTGGAGTGCGGGAGTGAGGACATGTCTACCTGGTATATAGAGAGCACAACGGCCAAATCCAGCCGCATTATCTTGCAACGTGGCATACTTGGCGAATTGAACCGAGAAGAGTGGGCTCCTGCTGGGACCCCGGTTGTTGTGATAGCTGACCCCACAGTGCTTTCCAAGCATCCAGATCTTGAGACACGGCTTGCGCAATGGACTGGGCCCGATCCCATCTATCAGTTAGATATTAGCGAGTCTACCAAAAATTTAACCACCGTCGAGAACCTATATCAAGAATTTGGCACTCGCCATGTGCGTCGCGATACAGTGGTAGTCGCGGTGGGAGGTGGGGTGCTAACGGACACGGTGGGCTATGCCGCTGCGA
>JAKAAL010000252.1 GCA_021802375.1 Bacillota bacterium
TAAGCCCGCGATTCCTCCTGATCGTCTCTCTTGTTTACCAGGCCGCACTTGGCGCTGCGCTCCCTATTCTTTACTGGCAACACGATCTCACGACATATATTATTTACGTTATTGTGTTCCTCCTTGCGGGATACCGCGAAATTCTCGGGTTCTGGATCGGCGATAGCGAATCGAAGCAGACGTGGACGGCCGTGTTTACCGACCTCAAGGATCGGGGCTTAACGGGCGTCGAGTTGGTGGTGTCGGATGACCACCGCGGACTGCGGCATGCCATCGAACAGCAGTTTCAAGGGGCCAGCTGGCAACGCTGTCAAACCCACCTGACCCGCAACGTTATGGACGCCGCGCCGAAGGCGGTGCAGAGCGAGCTCCATAGCCGCCTCCGCACGCTCTTCGAGGCCCCCGACCGGGCCACCGTTGACACGTTATGGGCCAAGCTCCTTCAGGATTTTGGGGACCGGGCTCCCCGGGCCCTGGCGATTCTGGAGGACGGGCTCGAGGACGCGCTGGCGGTGTTGCAGCTCCCCGAGTTGCTGCGCCAGCGGTTACGCACTACGCATGGCGTCGAGCGGCTCAATGCCGCGATCCGGCGCCGCGAACGGGTGATTCGGATTTTTCCGAACCGGGATTCGGCGGTCCGCCTCTTGGGGGCGCTGTTGCTCGAGCAGCATGAGGTGTGGGCCACGGGCACGCGGTACCTGAACCTCGAACCGTACTGGCAGGGGAAACGACCTCAAGCGGCGGCTGTGCCGCCCAATGCGGGAGCCGTGTCCGTCGCGTAACGACTCCCAAACCAAAGGAACGTTTTTACACACAAATTAGGACTTGACCGATATAAATGCAAGAAATCGAACTAGTGTTCGATAATGTCTCTGACACGGAGACGGGATTCGTTGCCGTCGGCGATGACAACTGCGTTTGCTAATTCTGCCTATACATTTGCTGTGGTTGACCGACCCACCGAGGTTGGCCGACCACAGCAATTACGATAGCGAAGGATGGTTTTTATGATGGTGCTGCGCGTCGCATTGGATGACGTTCCAGAATATTGTCGGCCAGAATATGGAGCTGTAACCAAAAGTCAGCAACATATTATGCGCAACTGTTTTAATCCTGTCTTTGAGTGGCAAGGAAACGTTTTGACAAGTTCTTTCTTCGCAGAGTGGTCGTGGGACGGGAAGTTATTTCGGGGACGTGTAAACTCAGTAAGATTTCACACCGGACAAATAGTGACTTCGGAGATCATCGGTCAAATCATCCACCGAAAGTTTCGCTCGCTAAATATTAGTCACCGCATAAACTGCGACAACGAGTTTTTAACCTTTGAGATAGACCATGTGTTCGGACCGTTGCTTTCTGTTCTCGCTGAGGAAGACGTTCTGGTCACAGATGGTAACGGCGCAGGGACAGGACCTTACAGAATTACCATGTGGGAGAGAGGATACGTCCAGTTAGCCAAAGTTCCATCGATGGCTGAGTCCAAATTCCCAGATATAGTGCAATTTATATCCTACAAATCCGCCGAGGTAATACTTGATGCCTTATTATCGGGAGAAATCGACTTGGCTTACGAAATACCCTATCGGGTGTTACGGGAAGGTCATCCCCATCTCTGCGTTACGGTAGCCCCGATTCGCTCAATGAATAGTTTACAATTCAATTGCCAGCGCATTCCAACACCGGTGAGACGACGTATTCGAGACGCCATAGATCTGGCGGCTATTTTGAATTCTGTGCACGAAGGTGTCGGTATCGTTCCTAATGGACTATTTCCGTCAGACACGTTAGGATATACTCCGTCGAGCAACCGCTCTCTTGAGACGAGCAACCGCTCTCTTGAGAACCATGACTCCGCAGACCTGTCTGGTTCCTACCCCAACGATCTTGAGTTAATTACACGCCCGGCTCCAATTGCAGTCGAGCGTTGGGCAACCGCCATTGCCATGCCTTTGCAGGGATTGGGAATTCATGTGAGGATCACAGCATTATCTGTTGGGGAAACGGTCGCTAGAATGCAACGTGGAGACTTCGATATGGCACAATTGGGGTTTCAAATCGGGCCGGATCCCTACGCCTTTCTTCTTGAGTTCTTCTCTCGCGAAGGGACGATGAATTTGACAAGATTTTATTCGCCCGAATTCGAACAACTACTTGAAGCTGCCCGAAATACAGTCCGTGAAGAAGCCAGAAGTTTACTTTACGCTAAGATGCAATCGATTATTCGGGATGAGGTGCCAGTAATTCCAACTCGCCAGGGCTATTCGATGGTGATTTCATCCGCAACGCATCCTATTCCGTTAGACCCCAACGCGGACGGGATTATTATTGTGGCAAGGGGACGATGGGCATGAAAACGCCAACCCTGTGGTTAGGCATATGGTATGGGATATCCGGCGTGAGCGACGGTCTTTTCACGACGGTCGCGCTATGGGCCATTCAGCAAACCGGTACGAGTCCGTGGCTCATTACGCTGTCGGGACTGAGTCTCGTTGCGCCCCGGTTCGTTTTGATGTACCTCGGTCAGCTGATTGACCGGTCCGGTCCTGCCCGGGCATTTGTTGTTCTGAATGGATTGGGACTCTTGACAATTGGAGCCATAATCCTGTTCAGTCAACATCCTGTGGTCGTCAAAGGATTGGCACTAGGCGCTCTATTTTTGATTACCACTCTGTGGCAAGAAGTCCGACTGACGGGTAAGGCCATCGTGGCAGCGGAAGCCAGTTCAGCGCAAAAGGTCAAACTCAACGGGCGATTGTTTGCGGTGCAGAATGGGTGTTTTCTTGCCGGATTCGGCATCGCGGCGGTGCTATTCCTGTCCCGCGACTGGTTTCACGTCGCCATGGTCATCGAGCTTGGGCTTCTTCTTTTGGGACTCTTCAACCTCGTACCCATTTTACAAGCGACCGCACTGCGGCGCTCTGCCCAAGCCTCTCCGTCGGGATCGTCTCCGAATTTCCGATATTTTTTCGAGATGCTGAAACGGTTATGGCGCATCCCACCGGCGCGATGGGTCCTCATCTTGGCGTTGCTCGCTAACATTAGTCTTGCGCCGCTAGCGGTGGGGTTGCCGACCCTCGTACGATCTCGTATCGGGGCCTATGGGACTCTCTATAGCCTTATCAGTGCGGCTCGACCCGTAGGCAACATCATT
The DNA here is from genome assembly GCA_021802375.1 of Bacillota bacterium. Next base: position 3,152 of record JAKAAL010000252.1, read on the forward strand.
GCGGTGTTGGGCTCCGAATTGGGGGCCCATTACAGCGCCCTTTTGGGATCAGCCGCGGGGGGGATTGTAATGGGAGTGGGCTACGGATTTCTCGGCTTTCTGACACGCGGTGCGTTCTTCGCGGCGGGAGTCGGCCTGCTTCTGGCGGGTTTGGGAAACTTTTTCGTGGAGGCTTATCTCACCGCGTATTGGCAAGCCCAGGCCCCCGCCTCGAGTCGCGCTCAATTTTTAGGAAGCTTGATGTTGTTGTTTGCCATCGCTCACCCGGTGGGGTTGCTGCTGTATGGTGTGTTGGGATCGTCCATTACGGTATCCCAACTCTTTGTGATTGGTGGCGCGGGCGAGGTCGTTTTCGGGTTAGGGGTGCTGTTGTTGGAGCTGAGGGGTCGTCGGTCTCAGCCGCTTCAACCCGAATCCGGCGCGATGTCTAGTTCCGGATCCGAGAAGCTTTAGCCAAGGGGCAAAAAGATGCCTCGCCGTCTGGAATGGCGGTGAGGCATCTCCGGGCGAGTGAGAGGGATGGCGGTGAATGCCCCCGTGAGTCGGCGGGCTTCGGGCCCTCCTGCTGTCGTCTTGTTCTAAATCAATGGGATCACCCACTACTCGAGCAACAGGACACTTCTGGTTGACCCCTTCGGGGTCAGCACCTAGTTTCTCCGCCCTGAACGGCGGAGTTTTTACGGCACCTTCTGATAAAGTTTACCACGGGACCGGGACTCCCTTAACGGCTTTCAAGGATCGGTCGTACGCAACCGTTTCCTCGGGATCTCACTCGGCCGAAAGTCCTATGTTACCCCGATCTCCGGGGTGGCATAATGGATCGTAGGAGGCGAAGAACTTGGATTACGATCCCATAATACTGGACGAAGCCTATAATCGGTTGCACAAGACTGGTCCCGAATTTCGTGGGTGGTTGTCGAACCATGGCCCCATGGCCGTAGAAGCCATGTTTCGCCGGGGACAGGGAGACGTGGTCCAACGATGGCTTGACCGATACATGCGGCGCCTCGAGCCCGTTCCCCCCGTCACCGGGCCAATCGGTGACGACTGGCACCATGCCTTGGGGGATGTTCGTCGAGCCGCCGATTGGACACGGTACTTTGAGGACATCCTCACCGAACAACCGTGGCAGATGACCCTAAATACGTGGTGGCGGCGCCTTTTGCCCGGCATTGCAGCTGGCGCTACCCATGGGGTCATCCGGGTTGGACACGCCGTCCGTGCATTGCTGACGGACGGGGCATCGCCGATACGAGTCCGCGAATTGGCCCACGGACTGGCTTACTGGGCCGCACGGTGGAAGCCCATTACCATTCCTCAGGATTTCTGGAACCCCGGCACGCGAGACGATAGCGCAAGGGCCCTTCCTACCGTTTGGTCTACCTTCGCATCTCTGCCGAGACTTACGGGGCCGGACAACGCCGGTGGCTTCGACGCTTGGGCCAGTCGGATGGACGAACTTCCCGGATGGACTGAGGTCGTGTACGGGATCCGGATTCCCGACAACCCCGAGCAGATCCCGCTGTGGCTCGCTCAAGTGGTAGATACCGCAGTTGTGCGCTACCTATGGTACGGCCATGGTGATGCCATCATGCTTGTACATTCGGCCACCGCGCCGAATGCTGTGTGGCGTGTACTCCCCGCTCTTGACAAGCGGTGGTGGCGCCTCAGTGCCCTCGCGGCCTGGATTGCGACGGCAACTCTGACCGCCATTTACGCGTCGGGGACGCCTGCTGACCCGTCTGTACTACGGCCTTTCTCAACAAGTCGCCATGCCGCAGAAGAGGCCTTTGCACGCGCGGTGGCGCATGGAGATGAGCATGTGATTAAGTTCGCAGACACCGCCGTTGACGTGTACGCGCGGACTCGCGATCCCCAAGCCCTCGCCGCTATCGATCGAGCAGCCGCACTCATAAAGCTGTAGCCTGACCATACTCAACGGGGGCTTTGTCTACCTGTTCAATGATCACGCTCGGCTCCTTGAATGCCCCGACGTTCCGGGTCCACTATACTTTTCGGCGGGTTTTCGCGAGGTTTCACGGTTTTCACGACTTGGCTTGTCGTCGAAACCTGTTCGCTGCTTAAACGGAACATGGAGCGCACGCATTCGGCCAATTCGAACATGTCACTTGCCAGTGCTCCGTGATTAAGGTCTTGCATAATGTGCGCTTTTAGTAGCAATAATCTAACAAGTAGACCCGGATTGTCGGCGGTTTTATAGATCAGCGTGAGCCCATTTTGACAATGCTCTAGTGCGGTTTTGGTGTCACCCAGCGCAAGAAAAAGCTTGGTGGTCTCTTCTAACACGCTCGCCATGAGCGAAAACGCGTGTTTTTGTTTATAATACGTATAGACTTCCTGAAAAGCCAGCCGCGATTGTTCGTATTGGCCGGATTCACGGAGAATGACACCCATGTTATGTCGAGCTTGGAAAAATCCCAATTCGTTTGTCTCGTGGTATAAACGGGCCCCTGCGTCAGTATGATACGCGGCCAATTTTAGGTCCCCCAACTGAAGATACGAGATTCCTAATCCATGGTGACACCGTGCCAGTAGGTAGCGATCCGCATATTTCTGTGCTCCTTCCATAGCCTGTTCAAATGCTATCTTTGCTTCTTCGTATTGGCCTAGTCGGTACAACGCTGAACCAAGGTTGGCTTGAACGCGAGCCTCGGTTTCTCGATTAGGGTTCTGAGTCAGAACAGTTTCGTAAACCGCAACTGCGTGGAGGTATTGCGCGCGTCTAAAATGCAGGTTCCCCAAAGCCACTAAAAATTCAAGGCGACGGTCGCTATCATGCCCATCGCTGAGCAGTTTCAGCGCGGTCCGTTGAAGTACGTACACGCTACGCTCCGAGTCGGGCTCCAATTTCAGAAACGCTTGCACCGAATCAAGAAAATCTTTCTGGGTTGGCAAATCAGCTAGTAAGGCCCAAGCTTCGAAGATCTGCTCAGCCGAACCGTTTCGCTTGGCGCGCTGCAATAGTCTTCTGGCGCGTCGCAGTTCCGCAGATTGTTCTTTGGGTCGGATTCGCGATATTAACTCGTCGATTTGTATTCCCAGGCGGGTGCAGAGCACCTCTAAGGTGGCCAACGGGGGAATGATTCGACCTGATTCAATTTGGCTTATGTACGATCGATCGAACAATCCCGAAGCAAGTTGGGTTTGGGTAAGCCCCCTCCGATTTCTCCAGTATCGTAGTCTTTTCCCAATACTTTCGACCACAATGCAGCACCCTCTTAAATTGAGTCACACTTGTTAGAATCCCTAACGTTCGGCACCATCAACCATATTCATAATAATGCTAATAACGGAAGGAGGGGTAGCACATGAGGCGATTTATAG
>JAKAAL010000253.1 GCA_021802375.1 Bacillota bacterium
TCCGATCTGAAAATTACCTTGCATTTTTGCAGAATATCGAGGCGTCTCCCAACACCATTCGTGCGTATTCGCATCACCTTAAATTCTTTTGGGAGTTTTTACGGGATACTCATCAAGATTGGCGTACGGTAGGACTGGAGACGTTAGCTCAGTTCGTGGCCTGGTTGCGCAATCCCCACCCGGGCACACTGCCGATGCAGAGCACAGAAGCCAAACGCACCGAAGCGACCATCAACGCTGTCCTCTCGGCCGTGTCAGCGTTCTATGATTTTCACGCCCGAGAAGGGCGTGTTCAAGAAGTCCCTTGGATGAAGGTGCAATATGGTTCACGGCGATACAAAGGATTTTTGCACCATATCACGAAATCCCGTCCGTCTCAAGTACGGATCATTAAGCTAAAAGCGCCACGCAAGGTCCCGAAAACCTTAACGGTAGACCAAGTTCAGCAGATTTTGGAACACTGCCGACATCGTCGGGATCGGTTTTTGGTCGCGTTGCTGTATGAAACCGGGATGCGGATTGGGCAAGCCTTAAATCTCCGCCATGCCGATATCGAATCCTGGGACAATACGATTCGCATCGTGCCCCATGCGGACAATGTCCATGGGGCTCGCCCCAAGCGGTGGGAACCCTTGGCTGTGGCGGTCTCCCCCGACCTAATGGCCTTATATGCCGATTACCTGGTCCACGAATTGGATGGCATCGACAGCGACTATGTCTTGGTCAATCTGTGGGGTGGGGCCCGTGGCCAACCGCTCGCGTATCCGGCCGTCCTCGATCTGTTTGCCCGCCTAAGCCGCAAAACCCAGATTGTCATTCGCCCTCATATGTTGCGCCATACCCATGCCACAGAATTATTACGAGCTGGCTGGGATGCGTCGTTAGTGCAAAAACGCCTGGGACACGCCCAAATTCAAACCACGATTCAGATCTATGCCCATTTGACGGATGAGGACCTGAAGCAGGCGTTTCAGAAGTACCACGCCACCCGAAAGGAGCCCTCGACGCCATGACACCTATGGGCTGGTCTGCTCAGCGGCAAACAGAGTTAATCGACCAATTGACCGGTTTTTGGGCCCAGGATGAATGGGATATGAAGGAGTGCCCCTTGCTGGAGACCGCGACCGTGCGGTACCGTATTCGATTTACGTGCCGATTTAACCCCATTAACCAAGAGCTGAAGTATGCGGTATGGCAAAAGTTTGAGCGAGGTGAATGGAACCCCCAATACCGCAAACGAGTGCCACAACTGAAGGTTCTCATGGACTGGCTAAATACGTCGGCTGTTTGTACTCAGTCACTGGTAGAGCAAGATCTGGCGAAACTTCTCTTGTCGCGTCGGACTTACCTCACCACTAAGGGGATCGGGGCCGAACGAATAACAAAACGGTTGGATGGTAGCCAGACCATACAGACCTATCATATGGACGATCCAACGCTGTCTGTTTTGCGTCAGTTATACCGGGTCATCGAAGATGCCTATGATCCGCGAGAAGAATACGAAAAACCGGTCTGGGACGTCCGAAAATTGGGGATGTCCGTCAACGGGTCGCGCTCGGACTATACATTGAATTTTACGTGTCTGGCTCCTGACTGGTTGTACACGGCCGGCAAGCGCTTCATTTACTACAGTCTGGCCACCAATTCGGTCTCCGAATGCCAGAGTCGCCTCCTGGCATTAAGCTGGTTTGGGCGGTTTTTGGTCAGTCGCCAGCGCACTATCCTACCGCAAGAGATCGATCGCACCTTGATTCTTGAGTATTTGGGCTATTTGCGGGTCAGCTCGCTATCCAATCGGTCGCGGAAGATGCACCTGATTCAGCTCCGGACTTTTTTGGATCTGGCGGCCCGAGAAGGATGGGCCCCGGTTCTCCCGCAGCGTCTCATCTATTCCGAGGATATCCCTCGCCCGGTCGAACCGGCCCCGCGCGATATTCCGGAAGACATCGTCCAGCAACTGAACCGACATCTGGACGATCTGCCGTCGGAGATTCAACGGATGGTGCTCATCTTGCAGGAATGCGGCATGCGGATTAGTGAACTGTGCGCCCTGCCGCGGGATTGCTTGATCCACGACACCAGCGGGGATGCGTTTTTGCGGTACTACCAAGGCAAAATGAAAAAGGAGCACGCCATCCCGGTGACTCCCGAGGTGGCCGCCGTCATTCGGGCGCAGCAACAAACCGTCGAAACGAGCTGGGGGGACCGAACCCCCTATCTCTTCCCGCGGCGCAACGGCGAACCGTTCAAGCAACGCACGTTTGTTGACGCGCTCAACAAGCTGGCGTATCGTCATCAAATTAAGAATACGGCCGGCGCGTTATTTCGGTTTCAATCCCACCAATTTCGGCATACGGTCGGAACCCGCATGATCAACAACGGGGTTCCACAGCATATCATCCAGCGGTTTCTCGGCCATGAATCCCCGGAAATGACGAACCGCTATGCCCATCTGCATGACCAGACTCTAAAAACCGCCTTTGCTGAATTTCACGGCAAAATGGTCGATGTTAACGGGAAAATCTGCGAACCCCAAGCGGAGGTCAACAGCACGGATTTGCAATGGCTGAAGCATAACATTCTAGCGCAAGCCTTACCTAACGGTTATTGCGCCTTACCCGTGCTCGCCAGTCCTTGCCCGCATGCCAACGCCTGTTTAACCTGTGCCCACTTCCGCACGGATGGGCAGTTTCTGCCCCCACATCGGCAGCAGTTGGCCGAAACGGAGCGGCTATTGGACATCGCGGAAACCCACCAATGGGCCCGGCAAATCGAAGTCAACCGTCGCGTGAAAACGAACCTAGAGCAGATGATTGCCGCATTGGAACAGGAGGAGACCCATGCACCCACGTAACGTCGAGGGATTACGCCAGAGCGCCATCCAGCGCCACCAAACCGCGCTCCAGCGCACCGACGAGGGGATTCGGACGTTGTTGAAAGAAGGCCGAGCGATTACCTTTCAAAGCGTCCATGAGGTAGCCGGAGTGTCAACCGCCTGGCTGTATCGTCAACCGGACGTACGCCGACGCATCATGGAACTCCGGGATCAGAAACGGGGACCCGACCGCCCCGCAATGACGACAGCATCAGATCCCTCGAAGACCGCCATGCTGGAGACCCTCAAACAACGGGTGCGACGACTGGAGCAAGAAAACCGCGAGTTACGGCGCCAAATTGAGGTGTTGTACGGGCAACTGACACAAAATGGGCCGCGAGAAGACCTACTTGACCACGAAAACTAGCCTGTCGATTTTCACATCAACCACGTCCCAAAACCGTGCTATTTCGGTGCGAGAGGATGAGGACAAACACAAACACCATGTTTGTTCGTCGTAGAAACGTCTACAATGAATCGGCCCGCATGTAGCCACGGCTTTCGCCCTTCGGCCTAAGATAACTGAAGCGATGGGGATATCAGGCGAAGGTTTGTCGTTCCCAACCTGTACCTTGCGTGCTATACTACGAATGCGTTCGCCCTTTGACAACTGGATACGTTGGCGGTTGTCTCTCGCAAATCGTGGGAGACGTAAAATGTATCGCGTCGTCAAGACCAGACGTTAACAGGATTCGGCGAACCATCACGTCAAGTAACCAGAGACCTTCGGGCGACTGGATAGGGGGTGTTTGGCTCACCCCTTGCGAGTAAAGCGCACCGGAGTGCGTTCCTCACAAAAATCCCCGGCGTTTACGCATGGGGAGTGTCAAGGAAATGCCTATGATATCTTTAGGCACCTCGGTGAACTTTAAAATCTCATCTTGATATTCCGGCAAAGAACGGAATCGTTTATTGACACTACGCTGAACCGTCCATATAATTTTGCTAACGATTCCATCGCGAAATGCCATTTTTCAAAAACCCACTACTCAACGATTCACAGTTGATTTAGATAACGACAGACGGTCTTCCTGGCATGTCTTAGCCTTCTGCACAGATTTTATGCGATAGACAAAGGGGGAGCATAATCTCATGGGTGCTCGCAAATATATGGTGACGTTATTAGCCAGCGGAGCTTTGCTGTCAACAATAGCAGGGTGTGGCACAAACCATAGCGCATCAGGGTCTCCATCTTCATCTTCCACTGTGGTGATAGCCTTGCCAGTTCAAACCTCGCCGGATTGGTTCTTTCCTGTTCTCGCCTCTTCAGCGTATACTGACACCAACACCCAAATGTATACTCTGATGTATAAACCGTTAGTGTGGATTAGCAAGTCCGACGGAGTAGACTACCAACGATCATTGGCCTCATCTATCCAAAGTAATGCCACCGGGACTCGTTATGTAATTCACCTCAACCCCAAATGGCAGTGGTCCAACGGAACTCGTGTGACGGCCAGTGACGTTGTGTTTACCTGGGATATCATGAAGGCCGCGAGCGGCAATGGTAATCTTCCTTGGTCTTACGGAGGAGCAGGAGGCGGGGGCGTCCCCACCGATTGGACCAGTGTGACGGCACCTAATAACTCTACGGTTGTGGTGACATTGGCGAAACCTGCCAACCAAACCTGGTTTATTCACAATGGATTAGGCCAAATTGTGCCCGTTCCAAAGGCGGCGTGGAACAAATATCCCAACAACATGACTCAAGAATTAACTTGGATTAAATCATTAGCCAACGATCCAACGGCTGCTCCGTACCACGTCGTCGATGGCCCATATCAATTTTCCAAATTCGAACCTAATCAAACGTGGAGATTTGTGGCGAATGCGCACTACAACGGCCACAAATCCTCTATTCATCAGGTGATATTCCAATACGAAACCTCATCTGCCAGCGAATTTTCCGCCTTAAAAGAAGGGACCGTAGCTGTGGGATACCTGCCAGCGTCCTTGTATGCTTCTCGAAAATCCCTTACCCGTGATCAATTGTGGCCAGGTTACCTGTGGGGCTTCAACATGGCCCGTCTGAATGAAAACCCGACAGCAGAAAATGGTTTAGGCCCGGTATTCAGTCAGCCCTATGTTCGTCAAGCGTTGGAGATGGGAATTAATCAACAGGGTATCATCAACAGCATCTATCACAGCCAAGGCGTGGTAGAGGACGGTCCAGTGCCTTCGGAGCCGCCCACTAAATATTTTGATCCGGCGATCAGCAAACCGCCTTATCCGTTTAATCCGCAGGCCGGAAAGGCGCTTTTGGAACGCCACGGATGGACCATGGTCAATGGCACCATGACCAATCATGGAGTGAAATTGGCATTCCCGTTGATTTATTCCAGTGGCAGTATGAGCATTCAGGATACGGTCGAACTTCTGAAACAAGATTGGGCTGAAGAAGGTGTACAAATCACGTTAGTCCCGGAGACATTTGATAACTTGGTGGCGACTGACCACGGCAGTCCCTCAGGTTGGGATGCCGCATATTGGGGAGCTGGATGGACCTATCAGCCTGATTATTATCCCACGGGGGGAGAATTGTTTAAAACCGGTGCCGCTGCCAATGCCGGTGGCTACAGTAATCAGACGATGGACACATTAATCAACAAATCCTACAGTCCCGGAACCAATGCGGAAACTACAAAGGCTTTGTTCTCTTACGAGGCATTTGCCGTGAAAAATGTCCCGTATCTATGGTTCCCATGGATAGCAACATTGAATGAGAGCAGCGTGCATTTGAAAGGGGTCGTTTCCACGTTCAATCCCATAGAGGATTTAATGTCTCCAAACTACTGGACCATTAAATAACTGCAACACGAAGTGCCCCCCAAGCGGGAGCGCTTCGTGTCTTTTTAGGTTTGCCAAGCCTCCTGCGAAGAGGCCTTATTGGGTTGGGTTCACACCGCGCGTGACCTCACCACGTCGTATCGACTTTTCAACCGTGCAACACTAATGCACGCGACGTTCTTGCCCTTCCCAGAATCGTTCCCGCAACACATTTTTTTGGATTTTACCGGTGGCTGTCTTCGGCAATTGCTCCACAAACAATACACGTCGAGGACATTTGAAATGGGCAAGCCGTTGGCGACAAAATTCCACCAACATGTCTTCGGTAACGTCGGTATCCACCTGTGGTTTTTTCACAACCACCGCTAATGGCACTTCGCCCCACTTTTCATCCGGCGCCGCAACGACAGCGACTTCCAGTACGGCCGGATGCGCATAGAGGGCTTGTTCGACTTCTACGGAGGCAATGTTCTCGCCTCCAGAAATGATCAAGTCCTTTTTCCGATCCGCGATAAAAATATATCCGTCTTCGTCACGACGCGCTAAATCACCAGTGTAAAACCAGCCCTCCTTGATGGCCTCTTTCGTCTCCTCGGGTCGATTCCAATATCCGAGAAACACATTGGGACCGTGAACTATTAACTCTCCGATCTGATTGGTAGCCACGTCATGGCCCTGAGCGTCTACGATGCGCACTTTCATATGCATAAATGGTTTCCCGATGGACCCTCTTTTGCGAATAGATTCTCCCTCCGGCATGGTAGACACAGCAGGAGCCGTCTCGGTCAGACCAAAAGCTTCGCGAAAAGGAATCTGC
>JAKAAL010000254.1 GCA_021802375.1 Bacillota bacterium
AGTCATAACCAACGCGGCGAACAACCGTTCCATCGCCGCTTCCTCCCTTCCAGAAATGTGAGATACCAAGGTCTATTCGCCTTGGTTTTTGCCCCAAAAAGGGGCCCCCGAACCAAAGGTCGGGGGGCTAGCTAAAAGGCCCATGCAAGCTGACCTGCGTCTGAGGACTTATCTTGTGACTGACCGCTATTGCGCGTTTTGCGTCGTACAGCCACTACCAAGACGGGAATCGCACGCTGACGCGGTGGCTCCGTCAAGTCGAGGATCTCATCGTCCGATGACAACCCTTCTTGATCGCCAAGCGGGATGGATGGCGCAAGTTGCACCATATCCTGCGGAGTCGCTTGCCAGATAGCCGAAGCATCTGTGCCATCAGGCAAACCTTCCGCCAACACCCGTGCCAGGTCGTTTGAAGAGTCGGACGCGCCGAGCGATTGGAGTCCCGCCAGCGATAAGCGGCCTTCCAGCGCCAACGCTGCCTCCATCTTTCGTCCCATGAGCGTAAGAGCCGCTTCCTGCATGGTGTGCTCATAGACTAAGTACACCACGCGACAGGCTCGCGTCTGACCCAGGCGCCAGGCCCGCCGCGATGCTTGTCGTAACTGGAACAAGCTGTACCCAGTGGCGAACCATAAGATGGTCGGGAACTCAAAGAGGTCAACGCCCGTTTCCACCAACTTGGGATGGCTAATGATCACATCCACACCGTCTTTGAGACGTTGTGCCACCCACGCCTCCCGTTCACTCCGCGGTACAGCGGTTGTCATCACGACCACGCGGAATCCTGCATTGGTAATGATCGTTTGGAGTCTGGCCAACTGAGTCCCTGTAAAGACCGTGTATACCCACACTTTCTCTCCACGGCTACGAACAGCCGCTTCGATGTGTTGGAGCATCCGTTCGTCCTTGGGATACAATGCGTCCTCCGACAGACAAGGTGGTGTCACCACCACGTGGCCCGTTTCAGGATCGACGATCGGAGCGGACCATGGCATGTCGGGATAGCTCAGAGAAAAGTTCACGAGTTTTCCCAACAAATGCCGGCGACCTTGCGAAAGAGCCTCCAAGGCTTTAGTGCGAAGTGGCCCCAGCGTGTCATCGATAGCCTTCTTCTGCTTTTCGGTCGGCTGAATCCAGTCAATCGTTTCTTCGTATGGCGGCAAGGCGTCTGCACCTAAATCGGCCAATTCGATGAATACGGCCCGTTCCGCCAAGTGTCGGGCAAAGAACTCCGGTGACACACCGGGAAGTTCCTTGACGCGCTCACGGCTAACAGAACGGCGGCTCACAATCCCTGTACTGCCATCATCAACATCCATCTGCTTCTCGACGCGTCCATATCGCTTGGTTGTAAGCGAAGGCTGGCGATAGTGGAGACCATCAGCCACCATCGTCCACGGATGCAGTCGGAAACCCAGAAAATGCTGGTGCGTGGCGTACCCACCGTTCAACGTCCCGGTACCGCCAATCACGTAAGGAACGACGCTGGCAATTGCGCCGAGGGCATCACCCTGAGCCGTCTCACCTTTCAGTTCGTGCAATTCATCGGCAAACATGGCATCAAAGAAGCCTTTAAGATACCGATGAATGAGCTGAGCTGGGCTCACCCGACGCAGGCGTTGACCATCCGCCATCCAAAGCAGCCCTTGCCCATTAGCGGGACGGCGTTGAATGGTCGGCGGCTTGCCCTCGGTGCCATGGCATCGAGGGCACCAGCGGTTTTTTAGTCGTGGGCGAGACATCGCACTGTCCTCCCACAAGACCTCCGTGTCAGGGTCAATGAGAACCTCTCCGCAATCAGGGCACCGCCACGCTCCAGAAGCCTGACGGCCGAGCGCCGACTCTGTATCCCATCGAGCCACTGGCCGGCTGTAGTAACTGAGCTTGGCACGGTCTCGCCCGATCAAGAAGTAGGTGGGTTGGGTCACGGGTTGATGTCGTTCACGACGCAGCGCCAACACATCTTTCCATGAGTTAATGCGGCGAACGATCACCCCAGGTATCGTGGCTTCAATTTCTCGCTGCCACTTGTTAAGCAGGTGGTCGGGCACCATCACTACTGCTCGGAATCCCGAGCGCCCTTTCAACTCCACCATCAAGTGCCAAATGGCCGTTGCGCCCATCAAGGTTTTCCCAGTCCCTTGTTCGCCGACTAAGTACATACGCCCGAGCGCCAAACACGTCTCAGCAGTCGCACGAATGACATCGGCCTGCGCAGGCATGGGACGACGCTTTAGGACAGACCATGAAGCTGGAGCACCAGTCCCGGCTTTGACACGCGGGACCACCACCGACTCCAATTGAGCACCGAGAGCTTGCGCCCATCCAGTCAGATATTCATCTTGCGTCATCTGATCGGTCGGCTGGGGTCCGTCAGGCCCCATCCCATCCGGCATGGAAATCTGTTGGTTTCGCAGGAGTTCTTGGATAAAGCGTTCCCAAGACTTTTCTGTAAAGCCGTCGAGATGCCACAAGATCGGATCGGGTTGGCCGGGAGCCGCAATCGTCTGCATCGCCCGTAATCTGAGCGGATAATTGCCGGACTTCAGTGCATCGAGGACAGCCACCCGCCACTCCGTCAACAGTGGCAAAGCCTCTTGTTGCAACCGGGCCCAAATCGCATCATCTGGATCAACACTCGGAGGCGACAAGACAACAATGGGCCGTGCGGTTGAAGTCGGGTCATACGCGGAGGCAGGACCCGCAATCAACTGCACCGCCTTATCCGACACGCGAGTAAAGGTAAAGCGCCACGATGTTTCTAACACCGTGAAGGGTGCATACTGACCCTGAGCCCACCTCGCTCCACCCCGAACCACAGCAAACCAGTGCGGCAACGGATACTCCAACTGCTCTTTCGGATGCAAAACGAGCTCCGCACGGCGACGCACCAGTGCGGCACCCAAAGCTCTCATGGCTTGCTCCGGGCCAACGGCCGCCAAGCCTGCAATCTGCCCATTATGCAACGCCATCCACGTCACCAATACGGTAAAGCTCTGTTTTAAGTCCGCCACGTCCACCATGAGTTGCCATGGTGCTTCGGTGGTCTGGTTGGGGGACTGTGCGGTCATCATCATTCGGCTAGAGCCTCCTCATCATCCTCATCGTCGATTTCTTGGGGGACACTGGATAGCAAGTGAACCACAGTACTGTCCGCACGAATCACAGTGAGTTCAACTCGATGAACCGTCCGCTCAATCTCAACAGACGATGCCGTACCATCACTGCGACGCTTCGTTTTGGTATCCGTAGCGGTCTCGACCTGAACACGGCCTTTGACGGCATGACGCACCTCACCGTGTCCCATGACACCGCGTACCTGTCCCGCTGCCAGCATTAGAGCCAAGTGGCCACGATGCAGCGTCAGTGGCGTGGTAATAACGGCCTCGGCGGCTTGCGTATGCTGCGCCGATCTTTGAAATACCGTAGTCCAACCGCCACCTTGAGCAGTCGTGAGGTCAATGAGTAGTTCACTCGGTTCCCACTCGGCTCCGCGAAGATGAATAACCTCCCCCGGGGGGACTATCCAAAGCTCATCAGAGGCACCAGGAAGCTCCATGGAGGGCGCGACAGCGACAGCGTGACTGATTACTTGTCCCGAGGCACCAACGGTCATAGGAACCGTCTTTTTACGGGCGACAACCACGACCTGCCCGTAAGCGTCATACTCGGGATCAGGAAACCGCCAACACCCCATAAAGTCGTACCGTTGGGCCAAATACTGAGCCATGACGCCCTTCACTTGCTTTCCCGGTACAACAAAGAGCAAAAGCCCCTGGGGTTGAAGCCACGGGGTGGCCCGACGCAAGAAGTCGAGCTCTACACGCCCGTCAAGTCCGTCATCGTAAGGGGGATTGAGATACAACGCCGAGATGCTTTTGAGCGGTACACGAGCTGATTCGATATCGCCCGTCAGCACTTCGAAAAACCCGCCCTGCTCTCGCGTCAATTGGGCACGATTCGCCTCTAACTCAATCCCATAGGTGAGTGGAGCGCCCAATAGACGGGCTGCACCTTCGCCACAACAAGGGTCGAGAAGTGTCCATCCATCGGGATGGGGCTGAATCCATGCGCTCAGGAGCTGCATAACGCGATCAGGAGTAGGATAGAAGCCCAGACGCGCTTGTCCGGCAATACGCATACAGAGTTGCCTCCTTCGAGGATTTAGGAATAGGGATCAAAAAGCCCCGACAGCCCGGCAAACCGGGACTATCGGGGTGTTCTAGGGGTAACGTCAGGTGCTACAGTAAAGGCTCCACCAAAGCCATCCGCTCATTGAACGGATTCTTCACGCGCCCGTGGTCGATAAACGTGTGTCCCCAAAGATCCAAGTAGGTCTTGTACTGTTCACCACAGTTGGGACACGGGAGTGTCGACGGAAGCCAACCGGCCGCTTGAGCCGGGGCCATATCACTGGCACGGAGGTACGGACCTTGAACCGCACACTGCAACAAGGCACCAATGCTCTGCATCTCCTCAAAAGGGAGGGATGGGACTGAAAAACCCATGCCGAGTCCCCCGGTTTCCGGTACAAACGTGAGAAGCGTAACACCTTCATGGGGCAAAAAGAGCACGGTAACGTGCTCTTCCCCCAAGAGGGACCGATCCTGAGCGCATTGTTCCATACTCACGATAAGGATGCCGTTGACCAGCTGACCAACTGGCGTGTCGATCAACTCGATAAACCGCTCCGTGAAGTTGCCGAAAGAGTTCGTCATACCGACATCACCTCCGGCAATTGTGCGTTGGCACGCCAGAACGTGGCTCCATGATGGTCGCGTGTGAACCATTCTTGACGGTCTTGGTTGAAGTACCAGACCCGCACGGCCATCCCACGACGGACCATTTCCGCCGCGGCTTCTACGCCGACTACGTTCAAGCCCGTAGGAAAGAAATCCACGTAGCGAACGCCCGACCGCCACAATTCAGTGACCCGTGCATGGACTGTGCGTATGGACCCAGGGCCATAGTTATCGATGCGCGTCTGATGAAAGAGCCAGTGGTCAATCGGGGGTGTAGGATGACGAAGCTTGAAGGTTCCCACAGCGACCCAATTCGGATTAGGTTCCACCAACGGCTTAGGCATGGTCCTCGCCACCTTTCTGGAACTTGAACGTCTTCGATCCATTGACAAATTGCACCAACGGACTTAAAGACTCCACCAGGGCGGCATGTCCATCCTTTGTGGCCTTCTTTTTCCAACTTTCGTAGGACGATTTGCTGAGCGTCATGAAGTCGGCAGGGCTGTAGCCAGCATTCGTGATCGCGGTAATCAGGGCCTGCTGGTCGGTAATCTCAAACTTTTTACTCGAGACCTCCAGGAAAGCCCCATCGCCCACGATAATCGGCGTTTTATGCTCCTTGTACCAGTCCTTCACCTCGACTTTTAGCTCGTCCAGTTGACGTTCTAGGACCAAGATTTTCTTCGCCTTCGCCTGAATCTCTTCAGGAACGGCCGAAGTGCTCTCGATGTGCAAAACATTATCCGGCGACAGTTCGGGGTAATCGGTCATGCTGGCCATCAGCGCATCTTGGTCTGCTACCGGACACTGAGCCGCTACAGGGCAATGCGCACAATGACTACCAGGACGTGCCGGAAAAACACTAATGTCTTCACCACGGCTACCTTGGTAGGCATCTAACGAGGCCCGAACGGTCGCGATGCGGTCAACGAGCCACTGGCGCGCCCCGTCGAGTACATCATCCGTTGCGTCAAGACTCTCAATGGCGTCGTGATGCCGGAGCCAGTGTAACTCGATAGTGACGGGCAGTTGCCACTTACGGTTCGCCAACAGCCCATAGATGGGAAGCTGGGCCGCTGAAGCTACAGGATACGGGACGCGTCCCGTCTTGAAGTCGCGAATCACGATCCGATCCGGATAGAACATCGTCAAATCCAGTCGGCCTTGGACACGATCAATGGCAGATAGGCGACCTACTAAGACCTGCTCGACAGTGACCTTGGGGGCAAGCGAAATGGCTTTCAGCGCTTGCTCCACGGCACGAGTGGCGTCCTGCATGTCCTTAACGGGGTCGGTCAGTGGCGCATGGGCCAGGAGTTGGTCGGACAGGATGCGGTTAATCAGCCCCATTAATGCGGGAGGCCACCGATCAGCTGTCAGGCGCAACACGGGTCCGAATTGCAACGTGGCCACAACGGGTACAATCCGCTCCAAGGCTTCATGTACGGCTAACCCAAACGCGGCCGGTGGACTTGCGGGATCTGGCTCCTCCAGCACGTATTTGTGAAACCAGCGCCGGGGGCAGTGCTCCCAGAGATTTAAACGGCTTGGAGACCAGGTAATTTCTTTAGGTACGGTGGCAACAGCCATCCGAGATCCCTCCTTCGAGTTTTTGGGATGGAATAGGGTAAAGCGAGTTATCGCGCGGGGAAAATCAGCGCGTTGGGACTCGCGATTTTACGCAACTGAGGGCGAACCCGAGCCATCAGGCAATCATCAATGCCTTTGTGCTC
>JAKAAL010000255.1 GCA_021802375.1 Bacillota bacterium
CCGATCTCGCCTTCACATCGAACGCACCACAAGGCCTCGCAGTGGGTACAAAAAAACGCATCCAACATCGGATTCTCCTCTCGCGAGTGTGTTCCGCAGGTTACACAACGTGCCATCTTGATACCTCCCCTTAGTCTCTAAACGTAGCGTTCGGCTGGAACGAATTGGGCTTCTTCGGTGGACCCGGTGAGTGCCGTAGTGGATGACCCTCCACCACTGATGGTCAGGGACACCGCATCGAAATACCCGGCCCCGACCTCGCGTTGATGACGTACCGCGGTATATCCTTCTGTTTCCATGGCGAATTCCCGCTGTTGCAGCTCGGAATACGCGGTCATACCGGAATCCCGATACTTCCGCGCGAGGTCAAACATGGAGGCATTGAGTGCATGAAACCCCGCCAACGTAATAAACTGAAACTTGTATCCCATTTCTCCCAGATCTTCTTGGAACGTCGCGATTTGGGCGTCAGTCAGCTTGCGTTTCCAATTAAAAGACGGCGAACAATTATATGCGAGCCATTTCCCGGGAAATTTGGCATGAATCGCGGTAGCGAACTCGCGAGCCTCTCCGAGATCCGGCTCGGAGGTTTCGCACCACAGGACATCCGCGTAGGGCGCATACGCCAATCCCCGATGTATGGCCGCGTCCAGCCCGGGTCGGGTATGAAAGAATCCCTCCACGGTGCGTTCCCCCGTGATAAATCGGGCATCACGCGGATCGATGTCCGAGGTAATTAAGGTGGCCGCATGCGCATCGGTGCGCGCCAAGAGCAAAGTGGGCACGCCCATCACGTCCATCGCCAGCCGCGCCGCCACCAAATTGCGGATGCCATGACTAGTGGGAATGAGAACCTTACCGCCCATGTGCCCACATTTCTTCTCGGATGACTGCTGATCTTCCAAGTGGACACCGGCCGCCCCCGCTTCGATCATCGCCTTGACTAATTCAAACACGTTCAGCGGGCCGCCAAAACCGGCTTCCGCATCTGCCACGATGGGCGCAAACCAATCGATCGGCGCATCCTGCGATTCGACGTGATGAATTTGATCCGCGCGCATAAGTGCCCGGTTAATGCGACGCACCATCTGCGGCACACTGTTAACGGGATAGAGGGATTGATCCGGATACGTTTCCCCGGCAACATTTGCGTCGGCCGCCACCTGCCACCCACTGAGATAAATGGATTCCAACCCGGCCTTTATCGCTTGTACGGCCTGATTGCCAGTAGTGGTCCCCAGAGTTCGAATAAAAGGTTGCGTATTGAGTAAATGAAATAGCCGGTCAGCCCCGTACTTTGCTAACGTGTGCTCGATCACCATGGAACCCTGTAACTTTTTGACTTGTGCCGCCGTGTAGGGGCGGGTAATGCCTTCCCATCTGGGATTTCTCTCCCAATCCTCCGTGATAGTAGGGCTCATAGTTTAACCTCCTCCAAAAGATGCGATTTCATGAGTAACTGCTCATAGGCCGGTTCGGTAATGAACGGCCGGAAGGGTTCATGAAACACCCCTTCCCACACCAGTTTCTGGGCTGTCATCAACTCAGGCGACGCCGGCAGGCCATCGAACGCCTCGCTAATCCAGTCCGCCAATAGGCTCGGCGTGAGCGTCCGGCCATCGTTTAATTGAACCCGGTGACGTTGCCATTGATAAAGTTGTGAGCGCACGATCTCCGCCGTGGCGGCATCTTCCATCACATTGAACAGGCTGACCGCGCCGTGCCCTTGAAGCCACGCCGTCAGGTATTGCAAGGCGACCGACACGTTACTTCTAACCCCGGACTCGGTAATAGTTCCTCCCGGTACCTCAAATTGCAATAAATCCTGTGCCGTAATGACCGTACTCTTTTGGCGCCAGTGCTTTTGATGCGGCCGGATTCCAAGCCTTTTGTCAAAGACTTCGGTGGCGATGGGTACCCAATCGGAATGCGCCACCCAAGTGCCATCAAATCCTTGGCTAGACTCGCGCTCCTTATCCTCAATAACACGCTCTAATGCCATGCGATTGACCGCGGAGTCCTTGCGACTCGGTATCAATGCGGCCATACCCCCGATCGCGTGGGCCCCGCGTTTATGGCAGGTGTCCACTAACAACTCGGCATATGCCTGCATAAACGGTACGGTCATCGTAATCTGATTGCGATCCGGCAGCACCGCCGCGGGGTCGTGTCGAAAATTTTTTATGATGCTGAACAAATAATCCCAGCGCCCCGCATTTAACCCCACGACGTGCCGACGCAGGGCATACAGAATTTCCTCCATTTGAAGGGCCGCTGGGATGGTTTCAATGAGGACGGTCGCTTTGATGGAACCCGGTTCCATCCCGAGAATGTCCTCCGTCAGATCGAACACGTCGTTCCACAGTGCCGCTTCTTGCCAAGCCTCCAATTTAGGTAGGTAAAAGTAAGGACCGGTTCCGGAGTCCTTGAGCCGTTGACGATTACGAAACACATAGAGGCCAAAATCGAACAAGGAACCCGAGATAGGCTGGCCATCCACGCGAATATGCATTTCTGGCAGATGCCAACCCCGAGGCCGTACCACCAACACCGCACGGCGTTCGCCCAAGCGATACTCCTTGCCGTTCTCGGCGATAAATCGCAAGGTGCCATCTATCGCGCGGGAGAGATTGATCTGACCATCCAGTAGATTTGACCAGGTGGGGCTTAACGCATCCTCGAAATCCGCCATAAAGATGCGCGCCCCGGAATTTAACGCATTGATCATCATTTTGGCATCCGTAGGACCAGTGATTTCCACGCGCCGGTCTAATAGATCATAAGGCGGCGGGGCAACGGTCCAATCCTCCTTGCGGATTTCCGTCGTCTCCGGAAGAAAATCCATCAGGACGCCGGATCCCGCCTGTCTTGCCATTCTGTTCGCTAAAAGTCTTTGGCGGGCTGGATCGAAACGTCGGTGCAAGGTCGCTAAAAATTCAAGAGCAATCGGGGTTAAGACCTCCTCTTGGTGCGGCTCTACGTTCCCCCAAAGCTCAACGGCCATCACATTCGCTCCTTTCTCGACTGATCTCATAGGGGTCAATGTTTCATCATGCATAGTGCTATAATAGGTCGACTCCATTAGAACCCTACCGTTTGACGCTGAATCGACGTAAATTCCATGTCAAATCACACCTGAACGGGATCAATGGGACCCTCCCATGGTGCTCGCTACCACCTAATCAAACAAAAGAACCGACACCTCAGGGTCGAGTCTCGTGGCCAACGATGCGGATCGATCTCCTTGACGGACGACGGTAATCGACAACTTGTCACCACAAGACAACGGTTCGGAGCCCACCGCATGGGACGTGTCTTTCGTAACCATTTTCCTCGTCTCTTGTCAGGTGGACCATCAACCGAGACTCCCCGGTAATGACGAACCCTATAGTGTAGTGTTTTGATACGATTAGACCCTAAGGTCAATCTTCCAAGTCCCATGACCA
This sequence comes from Bacillota bacterium, assembly GCA_021802375.1. The sequence continues at coordinate 3,447 of JAKAAL010000255.1, forward strand.
CATAAGGAGGTTTTAATTCATATGATTCCGGTCACCGATTCCATGGTGCAGGATGCCGATGCATGGTACGATGCGTATGACCCATTATCTGTAGCCGATAAGGTTACATTTATTCACGACACCCTCGACTTGGCGCTTACCGATGAATTTTTAGAAGAAACCGAGTTCTCGATTCTGATGAGCGAGCTCGAAGCCGTGGCTGGCCCGATAGCCATCGCGCCCATAATAGAAAAAATACGGGACAGGCTTCCCGCTTTTCACCATCGAGAAATCCAGTACTTAGAAGATATCATGGTGATTCAGGGTCTCTTTTTGAGAGATCTTGAAAAGACAGCAGTTGCCGCGGCGTATTTCCGGGAGGATCCGGAACGCTTTGTTGATTATTATTTGACCACCTTCCGATTCTTGGTCCTCTATGGGTCCCATGATATCGCTCGGACCCAGGCCGAAGCAGGCTTGCTGCCGCTCCGTACCTCCGACGCGTTGCTCGCCGGAGCCGAAGAAGATTTGGCACAATTCCTCCTGTTGGACCATGCGCAAACCCTCTACGTTCGGCGATCAGCCGACGAGCCTCTGGATGCCGCAGCATTCGCCAAGGAATACCGGCGCCTTTGGCCACACGCCACCGATGCCGACGCCGATTCGCTCTTCCAGCGCATGGCCAACCCTATGCTGGAGCCTAACCCCGGCTGGCGCGACGATCTCCAAAGCCAGGCCAGTATGCGATCGGCTCTCTTTTGGTCTTTCCTCATCGAGATGTACGAACAACGGCACATGGCCTTTGCTGTTGCTGCCGCTCTTTGGAGCACGGTATGGCACTTCCTACAACGGCACCAGGACTCTACTAATTCGGTCTGGTTACCGACTGAGGCGGCGTTAGATCGACACCTTACCCAACTCACCTCCATTCTCTCCACGCACGACGATGACGCCTTTACTTTACTTTGGGGCCTCCCTTACGTGGCCAACTTCCTTCACGATCGGGGCTTTACGCGTGACGACGAGCATGTCTACCTTAAATCCCTCGCCAAAACATTCCAGGTCAGTCTGATCCAGGCTATGCCGCACGACCTCTGGCAATTTGACTACGTACACCGCTGGGATCCGCCAGAGGGCACTGATTTAGCAGAATGGGATGAAGAGATCCATCAATTTCAAGAAAGTTTGACTGCGCCGCGGCCCGAACGACCGTCCTCCTGGTCGTTGCCGATCGGAGATCCACCGTCTTTGGATTTGCGCGATTTCGCCACCGGTGGAGGTCCTGTGGGTCCTAGCGGGGACAGACATTCCGAGACCCGGCGTCGCCACGGGGATCCCAAACGGAAATCCCGGGAAAAGAAGAACCGGAAGAAATCTCGACAAAAGCGCCGCTAACACGAGTAAGGGCGATCGAGGACGGGGACATGACGGTGATTTTAGGTTAGGTTGCCTGCTTGAGCAATGGGCCGCCAACGGGATCCGGGATTTCGGCCAGGCATCCGATGAACCGGTTACCACCACATGGCCGAATCCGCTTCAGTTATTCTGCACCCCGGATGACTACTGAAGAAACCAGCCCCCATCGACAAAGAGCGTCACGCCGGTGACATAGGCCCCATCATCCGACGCCAAAAATAATACGGCTCCAGCGACATCGCGTGGAGTGCCAATCCGCCCTAGGGGGATGCCGGGAATGATCCGCCCTAGGCGCTCTGGATCGGTTAATGGGTTCATCCCCGTGCGAATCCATCCTGGTCCGACCGCATTTACGGTGATGCCATAGGCGCCGAGTTCCACCGCCATGACTTTGGTGAGCATACGAACACCACCTTTGGACGCACTATAAGGGCCGGACTTTGGAGCCGTCACTTCCGAATAAGTACTGGCGGTATTAATGATGCGGCCTGCAATTTTTCGGTCGATCATGGCACGAGCAGCTGCCTGTCCACAGAACGCAACCCCTTTCACATTCACCGCATGGATCCGGTCCCAATCCGCGTCCTCGAGATCCAAAAATGGACGGGGGGACGACACCCCGGCGTTGGCAAACATGATATCTAATCGGTTCCATCGGTCTAATACCTGTTGGACCGCATGGTCCACCTGGGACCGCACGGATACATCCAACCCTAGCAGTTCGACCTCAACCCCCCATGACTCCACCAGGCGTCGAGTCGTTTCGAGACCTTCTAAGTTGACGTCAGCTAGTGCCAACCGGGCCCCTTCTTCTGCAAATCGTAGCGCTGTGCCCTGACCAATACCCGATGCAGCACCGGTAATGAAAGCCACTCGACCTGCTAAGCGTTGACTCATCATGACCTCATCCTCTCCCCTGGTCTTCTACCTATTTCGCCATCCTCGACTCTATTCCCTGTGTCGTGTCCGCCAAATTTTCGTTACGCCCGGCCCATCTCATCTCCTGCCCAAGTCCTGCAGGAATTCCGCTACCCCTGGCGAATAGCATTAGTTATCCTCATCAGCGAATAATCGAATTAAAGGAGTGCATCCTGGATGGCGCGACAAAGACTACTCACGGTCCCTTTATTATCCGCGACGTTACTAGCTCTGACCGGCTGCGGAATCTCTCATGCCGGCGCCGGAACCAGCGCTCCCCATACGGGTGGCACCATTGTGATTGCCATGCCGCCGCAGCTTTCCCCCAACGGATTTTTCCCAGTCATGTCTACCACCACCTATTCCAACATCGATAATCAGATGCAGGCGTTGATGTATAAGCCCCTTTTATTCATCACCCCTTCGGACGGTATCGATTATCATCGCTCGATTGCCTCAGATGTAACTTGGAATAAGGCCGGCACGGTCTACACCATTACCCTAGGCCACCGCTATCGCTGGTCCAATGGGACCCCCATTACCGCACAGGATATTGTGTTTGACTGGTCGATTATGAAAGCCGCTAGCCAATCGCAAGCCCCATGGCTCTTTGGGGGGGCCGGTTTTGGCGGCATCCCCACCCGGTGGTCCAGTGTTGTCGCCAAAAACGCCAACACGGTGGTGGTGACGTTAACTCAGCCCTCTAACAGA